>CALMOL010000291.1 GCA_937871685.1 uncultured Verrucomicrobiota bacterium | reverse complement strand
GCGCGATGTGGACCCGCGCTTCGACCGCGGCGCTTCGGCCGGCGAGGTGCGCGCCGCCGCGCGGCAGTCCCGCGACGACTTCGCCGCCGTGGCTGGCGACATCACCCGCGCCGGCAACGTGACGCCCGCGGGCCGCACCCTCGCCGCCGCCGGGCGGGGAAGTCCGATGGCGACGGAAAGCGCCGCCTCACTCGCTCGCCAGCTCGTGACTCACCCCGACGCCCTCCGGCGCGCGATCATCCTGCAGGAAGTCCTCGGCCCGCCCCTCGCCCGGCGGGAAAGGACGCCTTGAAAGCCCGGCGGCAGGGGGTTTTGGACGACAAAGGATTGCTGGGCCTTCGCCATTCCCGGTTCAGCGCACGCGAGCAAACGGGTCAGGAATCGTCGGATCGGCTTTTTCGGGCTCACGCGGAGCGGGTGGAGACGCCAGCTCCCGCGTGCCGGCCGATGGGGCGCCGAGGTAAAATTCCTCCAGTTGCCGGGCGCGCCGGTTGGTGACGATGAGCATGGCGGCGAGCGCCGCGTCGGCGCCGGGCGAGATGATCATCCGGGCGGACGCAGCGTGCTCGTCGCGAAACTCAATCCAGGCGCGTTGCGTCTCGCGCAACCGTTGTCCATCGCCAGGTCCAAGCGCGACCAAGCACCGGCGATACACCGCGTTCAAACGCTTGTCCGCTTGGTCAAGAAGCGCGGCCAGGGCAGGGCTGCGCGGCGAGCGCGACGCGAGCAGCTCACCGAGCTGTTCACGCCGCGCCAAGTTTTCATCGGCCTGGGCTCGGCCGACCTGCACCGGGGCCGCGCCGATCCGGCCGGCGGCCTCGCGGAACGCGGCGTGGTTGCTTTCCTTGAACCGGATCCAGGCGCGCTCCGCCCGCCGAAGCTGCTCACGCGGGGCGGCAGGAAGCGCGGAGGCCAGCGCGCGATAGGCGGCGTTTAGTTCCGCGTCGCCATCCTCCTGCGCCGACGCGCGAGATGGCAGGCCGGCCACGAGGCAAATGGACAGGGCAAATGTGCCGACGCGCCGGCATAGGTTCATTTTCATGGAAGGCGGTGCCCGGGAACTTGCAGCCTCCGAGTTAAGCTGCCGGGCGGCGGTCCACGCAACACCGAGTTTCGCGGGCATGACTTTGTTCTTGTCGGATGGAGTGCCGATCCCCACCCTCGCGGCTAAGCCTCCCGCCTGAAAAGCTTTCCCCTCCCGATGAAACTCGCGCGTTCTTCCCGTCGCCTTCCGCTTTGCGCGGCCCTCTTGGCCAGCCTCGCCGCTCCGGCCGCGCTCCGGGCGCAAGTGCCGACGGAGCCGGAGCTGCGCCGCTTGTTCAAGGACATGCGCTCAGACAAGATCAGGGGCAACTGCTCGTCCGCCGTCGTCCGCCTCCGGCCCTACGCTGACCAGTTGCGCGACCAGCTTCTCCGCGAGCTCTATGGCGACGCGGACCGCCAGGCCCGCGATGCGATCCTGCATCTTTTGTTCTCCGCCACTTCCTTCGTGCCTGACGAAAGGTTCATGCGCTTTGTCCTCGCCCGCATGCCCGAGCAGGACCGCTACGTTGGGAAAGGCGACATTGCGGACCTGCCCTCCGACTACATCCCGGGTGGAGCCCACTGGAAAGCCTGGGAGTTCATCGACCAGCATTTCAACAAGTTCGAGCCGTTGCTGGCGGAGCAGATCGAGTCCACCCGCGACATCTGGGTGCTGTGGGCAACGGCTTGGCTGATGAAAAAGCGTGGCGTTCTTGAACGTTACAGCGGCCGCTTCACCCCTGAGGTTCTAAGGCGCGCCGCGGATAACCTGCGAAACGACGGTCAGCCATTCAATGCATCCCAGACGGTGCGGCTTTTCCTGCTGCTGGGTAAGCAGAGCCTGCCTGCCCTGCAGGACGCTGCCAAATCGCGCGACACCCAATGCCGCAACTTGGCGCTGGCGACGATTGATGCCCTGGACCCGGCTCGTTCCGCGGCCGACGCCAAGCGGGGGTTCGCCTTTCTGGCCTCAAGGCTAAACTTGGGAAACACCGTCTTTGGCAGGTCGCCGCCTTCCCCGCCCTGGCTGGAGGATGCCGCGGATCGATATCGCGACAAGGACTCCTATCCGTAGGTCTATCTCTCCTTGCTGCTGGCCGATGCCTCGGGCGCGGGATCGTCGAGCGCAAGCTGCGCGGCCTCGGCGAGGGCCTCCGGCGTGCTCTCCGCGAGTCGCGACGCCACGTAGGCGGCCACGTTTCGGCGCGCGAGAGGCGTCAGCTTTCGCTCCGCGCCAGCGGCGGCGAACCAACGAAACAGCGTCCTCGCCTCCCCTGCATCCGACCACGACTCCGACTCTGCGCGCAGCGTTTCAAGGGCTGCGCCGTCCTGCGGCTCAAGGCGACCGGAATCAAGCAGGCGAACCGATGAGAATGCGCGCGCAAACTCCGCGAGCCGCCGCGCGGCCGGCGCGCCGGCGCCGGTGCGGAGGTCCCACGCGCGCACCGCGCCATCACCGCCGGCGATGAAAAGCGATTCTCCGTCCGGGCTGAAGGCCAAGCCGCTCACTCCCGCGTCGTGCGGGAGCACCTCGGTCAGCGGCTGCCCGGTCGCCGTGTCCCATGCCCGCACCTCGCCCTCCTCCGAGACCGTTGCCAGGCGCGCGCCACCGGGGGAGAAAAGCACGCGTCGCACCTCGCCGGCGTGCGCCATCGAATCGCCCGCCGAAAGGCCGGTGCGCGCGTCCCAGAGGGCCGCGGTGCCGTCCCTCGATGCGGTGGCCAGACGACGCCCATCCGCGCTGAAGGCGACATCGGTGATGGCCCCCTTGTGAGGCATCGCGCTGGCCAGCGGCTCGCCGCCGGCGTTCCACAGCCGTGCTCCCTCGGGTGAAACGGTGGCAATCCGATCTCCGACGGGAGAATACACGACGCGCCGGAAGCCCTCCGCTCCGCGGAGTCCCAGCGCCGTCGGCTCTCCGGTCGAGGCGTCCCACGCGCGGGCGGGTTCCTCGCCGGAGGAGGTGACCAAGTGCCGGCCATCCGGGCTGAACGCGACGCTGCGAATGCGCGCGCCGTGCTCCATCGGACGGCCAACGGCCCGTCCCGTCGGCATTTCCCAAAGCCGGGCCAGCCCGGCGTCCGTGGCGGTGGCGCAGCGCTTCCCATCGGGGCTGAAGGCCACGGCCTCCACCGTGCCACCCAGCGATTCCAGCGCGCAGACGAGCTTGCCATCCTCCGCGCGCCAGACACGGGCGGCGGCGTCCGATCCACCCGTGATGATCTGCTGGCCATCGGGGCTCCAGGCGGCGCAGAGCGCGCCTGGATGCAAGGGCGCGCCGGGCAGCGGGACGCGCGCCACCGCGTCCCAGCCTCGCGCCCGGCCGTCCACGCCCACGATGAGAAACTTCCGCCCGTCAAGACTCGGCGCGAACGCCTGGGCCGCTCCGCCGTCCTTGGCGACAAGACGATCGGCCACGGGCGAAAGGACCGGCGGGCGCCACACGCGCAGGAATCCGTCCGTGGTGACGGCCAGCACCGCGCGGCCGCCCTCGCGAACGTCGAGCGATGCGACGGGCCGGTTCATTCGCATCGGCTCGCCGAGGGGCTTGCTCGTGCGCGTGCTCCAGGCTTGCACGCGGCCGGCGCTCGTGGCGGTGAAGATGCGCTGCCCTTCGCCGCTGAAGCGAACGACCGTCACCGCGGCGCGGTGCGGCAGCGAGCCGGCGCTCGTGCCGTCAGTGTTCCAGAGCGCCACGCGCGTGTCGGCCAGCGTGGCCACCAGCGCGCCATCGGGGCTGAAGACGGCGTCGCGCAAGGCCACGTCGTGCTTCAGCGCCCCCGTGACGGCCAGGCCATCGGTCGCGCCCCACAGGCGCGCCGTGCCGTCTTCGCCGGCGGTGACAATCCTCGTGCCGTCCGGGCTGAAGCTCGCGGAGTTGATGGTCGTCCCGGCATGAATCTCCAGAATCTGCCGGCCGTTGGCCGCGTCCCACAAGCGCACCCGTTCGCCGCACACGGTCAGCAGGAGGTTTTCCTCCCGCGGATGAAACGAAAGGGTGTGGACATTCTCCCCGTGGGGCAGCTCGGCGGCCCGCTGCCCGGTGGTGGTCTCCCAGGTGCGGGCGGTGCCGTCGAGCGAGCCCGTCGCCACCCACCGCCCGCGGGCGCTGAAAGTCGCTGCGCTGACGGCGTTCCCATGTCCGACGACCCAGCCTGCCACCGGCTGCGCCGAGGCCGCGTCCCAGAGCCGCGCCGTGCCGTCGTGGCAGGCGGTCAGCACGCGCCGGCCGTCCGGGCTGAAGAGGGCGGCGCGCACGAGGCCGCCCGGATGAGCCAGCGGCTTGCCGGCCGGCTGGCCGCTGGATGCATCCCAGAGCCTCGCGTTGCCGTCCCGCCCGGCGGAAACGACGCGCCGTCCATCCGGCGAGAAGCGCGCTCCGAGCACGTCTGCCCCGTGTGCCATCAGCGCCGAGAGCGGCAGCGGCCACGCGCGCTCGGTGAGCGCAAACCACAGCCGGCTGGCCGCCGCCTCCCCGGGGGCCCCCCCGGCCGCGCGGGCCCGGGCGCGGAAACCGAGCGCGCCGGGCGCGGCGGCCGCCGCGAAGCGCGGCTGCGCCCGCGCCCGGGCCGAGCGCGCCGCGAGCCGCGGCGCCCGGCGCGCGGCGCGGATCGCGCCCACGGCCAGCGCGGCGAAGAGGGTCACGAGCGCCGCCGCGGCGAGGAGCGTCTGCACCAAGCGACGGCGGCCCCGACGAACGGACAGATCCGTGTAGGCCTCCTCGACCGTGGACTGATGGCCGCGCTCCCGGGCCTTGACTTCCCTGGCCTCGGCGAGCGTCAGGCCCGTCGCGAGCCGCGCCGCCGGGCGGCCCTCCCGGTCCCATTCCGCCGCGGCGGCCGCCACGCGGGCGCGCAGGCGAAGATAGTTCTCCGTGTGCTCGAGCGTCTCGCGCAGCCGCGGCCACTCGTTGAGCAGCGCCTCGTGCGCCACGGCGACAAACTCGCGCCCGTCGGTCGTGTCGGCCACAAGCAGGCGGGCATCCAAGAACTTGCGGAGCAGTTCCTCGCTCGCGGGCGCGGCGTTGCCGCGGGGCAGCAGCGGCACCGCGCGGCGCAGGAAGCGCGGGCCATCCCCCCCGCCCTGCGTGCCGGCGGTCGCCAGTCGCCCGAACGCCGCGGGAAAAGCGGCCTGCTCCGCGGCCGAGAGCTTGCCGAAGATTTCTTCCGCGCGCGCGACGAGGACCCCTCGCAGGCCCGCTCCGGCGGCGCCGCCCAGCGCGTCGTAGTCCGCGTGCGTGAGCTGCCGCCGCGGCGCGCCTGCCTCGAAGAGGCGCGCCAGGGCGAACTCGAGCAGCGGCAGCGCGGCCGGATTGCCCGCGGCCGCGTCACGCAGCACATCCTCCAGCCGGCCGCGGACCGGGTCCTCCTCGAAGGTGACGCCCACGGCTTGCGCCGGCAGCCGGATGATCTGGCCCAGCTCCATCGCGGTCGGCGGCAGCAAGTGGAACTGGCCCTTGTCGGCCTTGAGCTGCACCAAGTCGGGCAGCTTCTCGCACCGCGCGAAGAAATCGCTGCGCAGGGTGGCAGTCACCCACACGCCGCCGCCCCGCGCCAGGGAGTCGAGCGAGCGGACGAATTGCTCGCGGTTGGCTGCGCTGAAGCGCTCCTCGTCCGTGAACATTTCCTCCATCTGGTCGATGGCCACAATGAGCCGGGGCTCGGGGAAGCGCAGGTTCTTGTCGATTTCGCGCCAGACGTCGCCATCCGCGCGGCGGCCCTGCTTGTCGCATTCGTCGGCGCGGTCTTGCAGCCGCCGCTTTTCGGCGAGGTGCTCGTGGCGCGCCACTTGCCGCAGCGTCCCGAGAAGCAGGGCGCCGGCGCCTTCGGGGCTTCCCCGCAGGAGAGTGGCGAGCTGCTTCTCGGACACCGCCACTTCGGCAAGCTCTGGCAGCGCCTCTGGCTGGAGCAGGGCCGCCGCCAGGCCGTCGAAAAGATCCCCCGCGCGCACGGTCTGCGCTGGCACCAGCAGGGCGTGCCGCCACAGGTCGATGCCATCGGCGCCGCCGGCCTTGAGCGCAGGCAGCACCCCGGCACGCAGAAGCGATGACTTCCCGCTGCCGCTGCCCCCGAAGATCAGCACGAACGGGCAAGCCTCGGCGCTCGCGCGGTCCCGCAGCCGGGCGATCACCTCGTCCACGGCGCGCGTGCGCCCGAAAAAGATCGGCGCGTGCGCGAGGTCGAACGCTTCCAGGCCACGATACGGTGATTCGCCTCGCCACTCGATGGTCACCTGGGCGGGCGTCGCCACCCGTGGCGCGTCGGTCAACTCGGCGATGAGGATGCGCAGGTGCGATTCCAGGATCGCCTCGAACTCCGCGGTATTTTTGTATAAGTTATAGGCCGCGGTGAAGGTGCCGCCGTCGGCCTTGTCGGTGAACCACTTGTCAAAGAACTGGTCGAGCAGCAGCCACTGGCGGCTCTTCTCCTTGAATTGCTTGCGGGTCTCGGCCGGGATCAGCGGCGTTTCGTCCCGGCGGTAAATGAGGATGCGTGGAACCCGTCCAGACTCCCGGTAGGCCCGCAGGGCCACCTCCACCTCAAACTCTGTCCCGGAATGATAACGAGTTCCATCGGCCCGCGCGTGCTTGACGTGGAGCCGAGAGCCTAGGCGCGACCATAGGATGCAGATGAAAATCTCGTGTCCTTCCGGCGAGGCGATCTGCTCCTGGTAATCCTCGCCCATGTGCATGGGCATCTTCTCCCAAAAGTATGGGGCAAGCGTGACCCATCCCGCGAATTCTGCCCCGAGCCGCTGGATGACTTTATCCGCCATCTCTCGCTCCAGGCCGACGTCGCCGGGACTGCTGACGAAAATGCGGAGAGTTTTCATGACCAGCAAGCTGCGCGGTTAATCCTCGACCCGGCCACTCATTGCCGATTCGGCCGCGCGCCGTCAATTTGAATCACCGCTGGAAAGCCACTTGGCCACTGCGCTCGTCGTGGGTTTGCCTTGGCCCTGGACGGCTGCGCGGGGACCGTCGCCGGGCGCAGGGGAGAACAACTCGCCGGCCACGGCGAGGCAAGCATTTTCCAGCGCAAGACTGCCGCCCAGGTCATCCATCAAGTCAGCGCGGCGATGGCCGCCCGATATATGGGCAGCGCTTCGTCCGGGCCGGTGATCGTCATGTTCAAGTCGCGCAGCCGGCCGTCGCGCAGGCCGTAGATCCAGCCGTGGATGGTGAGCGCCTGGCCGCTCTCCCACGCGTCGCGCACGATGGTGGTCTGGCACACGTTGGCCACCTGCTCGATCACGTTCAGCTCGCTCAATTTGTCGTGGGCGGCCTCGTCGGTCGCGGCGCCGAGTCCGGCGTGGTGCTTGTCGCGCACGTCCTGGACGTGGCGCAGCCAGTTGTCGCACAGGCCGACGCGCGCGCCGTGCAAGGCGGCGTGGACGCCGCCGCAGCCGTAGTGGCCGCACACGATGACGTGCTCCACCTTCAGCACGTCCACCGCGAACTGCATCACGGACAGGCAGTTCAGGTCCGTGTGCACCACGAGGTTGGCGATGTTGCGGTGGACGAAGATCTCGCCGGGCGGCAGGTCCACGATCTGGTTGGCCGGCACGCGCGAGTCCGAGCAGCCGATCCACAGGTAGCGCGGCGACTGCTGGCGCGAGAGTTCCAGGAAAAAGTCCGGCCGACGCGCGTGCATCCGCTCGGACCAGGCGCGGTTTTTCTCGAAGAGGTGGGAGAGGGATCGCATGGAAGGGCGCGCACCATAGCCGGCCGGCGCGCGGGAATCGAATCGCGCCGTTGCGCCGCGCGGCGGCGCCGCGCAATCTCCGCCATGCTCCCTTCCCCGCGCGAACGCCTGGCCGATTGCATGTGGCTGCCCCGCTTCCTCGCCAAGGCGCGGCAGATGCAGGCCGGCGAGCTGCCGCCGGACTACGCCGCGCGCTTCTGCGCGCCGGACAGCGTGGACCATTATTTCCTCGCGCACTTCGCCCTGTCCAAGGACGACGCGCTCGACGCCGTGCGGCTCCATCCCGAGGCCGCGGACTTCGGCGCGTGGTTCCAGCGCCTGCCCACGGCCAAGCCCGAGCACGTCGCGCAGTGGAACGCGCTGGCCGAGCAACTCGGCCGCCCCGGCTTCCCGATGGCCGAGCGATTCAACCAGATTCGCCCGACGCTGTATGCCCGTCTGGAGAACGTGGAAACGATCTTCGACCTGATCGAGGGCGACGAATGGCCGGCCGGGAGCTGAAAGCCGGTTGATCTGTGTCGCCTGGAAAGCGGCGCCTCATGCCCGGAAGCATCCAGCCGCGGCGGAGCCACGGGCTACCTCCGCAAGCCCGGGATGGTCGTTTTTCCCCTCACCATTCGCGCGGCGCGATCAATTCCTCGACGTCCACATCGAAGCTGTAGGATTTGGCGATGAGATCGAACTCTTCCGTGATCGCCTCGCGGGCGACCGTCTCCAGTTCGCTGTCGTTTTGCTCGAGCTCTTCTCCAAGAAGGTTGAACTCGCGCGTGGCCGCGTGCGTGATCCGCAGGAAACCTTCTTCATTCAGTGGCTTTTGCGCCTCGATGGATTCGCATAGGCGAACCAAAATCTGCCTTCCCTTTTCCACTAGGAAGCCGGGGTAATAGCTGTCCGCGAACATGGATTGAAGGAAGGCGTGGTTTTTCAGGGCATCATTTGCAATGGGTATGGGTGGAGGGTGAGCGGCGGCTTGGCGGGGGGCAACCCGGTTTGCCCGCGAGGGCAAAGGCGCCGCGCGGCGGGGGCCGGACACCCTGGCGGCCAACGTTGATTTTCCTTGCGCCGCGGCGCGGGGTGGCGCTCGGTTCCGTGACTCCTCCCATTGCTCCCATGCCTGATCCCGCCCTCATTCCCATCGGTGCCACCGCGGACGGCAAGCCCGTCGCCATGCTGGGACGCATGTCCAATCGGCACGGCCTCATCGCGGGGGCCACGGGCACGGGGAAATCGGTCACGCTCCAGGCGCTCGCGCAGGGATTCTCGGCGCTCGGCGTGCCGGTGTTCACCGCGGACGTGAAGGGGGATCTCGCCGGGCTCGCGCTGGCGGGGACGGCGTCGGCGCGGATCGAGGAGCGGCTGGCGGCAATCAAGGCGGGGCCGTTCGAGCCAATGGCGTCGCCGGTGGTGTTTTGGGATTTGCTCGGCAAGAAAGGGCACCCGATCCGCACCACGATCTCGGAGATGGGGCCGGTGCTGCTCGGGCGGCTGATGGACCTGAACGACGTGCAGCAGGGCGTGCTGGAGATCGCCTTTCGCATCGCCGACGAGCAAAAGATGCTGCTCCTCGACATGAAGGACCTGCGCGCGATGCTCACGGCGATGAGCGAGCACGCGAGCGAGCTGCTCGCCACGCACGGCAACATTTCCAAGACCACCGTGGGGGCACTCCAGCGCAAGCTCGCCTCGCTCCAGGACGCGGGCGGGGAGAAATTCTTCGGCGAGCCGGCGCTGGACGTGCGCGAGTTCATCGCGCAGGACAACCGCGGCCGCGGCATCGTCAGCGTGCTGGACGCCACGGGCGTGCTTGCGGACACGCGGCTGTATTCCACCTTCCTGCTATGGATGCTTTCGGAGCTCTTCGAGAAGCTCGACGAGGTGGGCGACCGCGACCTGCCGCGGCTCGTGTTCTTCTTCGACGAGGCGCATCTGCTCTTCAACGACGCGCCCAAGTCGCTCGTGGACCGCATCGAGCAGGTGGTGCGCCTGATCCGCTCGAAGGGCGTGGGCGTGTATTTCGTGACCCAGAGCCCGCTCGACGTGCCGGACACGGTGCTCGGCCAGCTCGGCCACCGCGTGCAGCACGCGCTGCGCGCCTTCACGCCGCGCGACCAAGCCGCCGTGCGCACCGCCGCGCAGACCTTCCGCGCGAATCCGGCGCTCGACACCGCCACGGTGATCACCGAGCTGGCCGTGGGCGAGGCGCTCGTGTCGGTGCTCGACGACCAGGGCCGGCCCACGCCGGTGGAGCGCGTGCTGTGCCGCCCGCCGATGTCGCGCCTGGGGCCGATCACGGACGAGGAACGGACGAAGATCGTGGAGAACTCGCGCGTGTTCGGCAAATACGAGGACGCCGTGGACCGCGAGTCCGCCTTCGAGATCCTGCGCGCCCGCGGCGTGCTCGGCTCCATCTTCGGCGGCGGCCGGCGGCGGTGAGTGCCGGTTTGCCGCGATGCGAGTGAGACCTTAGCGTGGACCATGAGCGCGCTCGCCGCCCCGCCGCCGGAAGTGCTGCCGCGGTCCTACCGTTTCACCGCGGAGCAGCATCGCCGTCTCGAGGATTTGGGATTCGTTCCCGTGAATGCGTGTGCGGAGGCAGGCTCCTCGCCTTCGTGGCGTTTCACCGCGGAGGAATACCATCGGCTGGATGAGCTGGAGTTCTTCGAGCCCGAGGACCGCGTGGAACTTCTGGACGGGGAAATCTTCACCATGTCTCCCATCGGCATCCTTCACTCCGTGGCCGTTCGCCGCTGCACGCGCTTGTTCACCGAGCGCGCACGGGGACGCTACGTGGTCAGCCCGCAGCTGCCGGTGCATCTGGATGAACTTTCCGAGCCGCAGCCTGACATCGTCCTGCTCCAGCCGGACGCGGCGGAAAACTTGGCACGGCACCCGCGGAACGAGGACTCTTTCCTCGTGATTGAGATTTCCGATTCCACCCTGCGCTTCAACCGCGGCCGGAAGCTGCGCGCCTACGCCCGCGCCGGCATCCGTGAAGTGTGGATCGTGAACCTCCGCGATGACTGTGTGGAAATCTTCCGCGCGCCGGCCGGCGATTCCCATGCCGAGACCCATGTGCGGCAGGGCGACGAGATGGTGTCCTGCCAAGCGTTTCCCGACGTGTCCTTCCCGGCGCGTGACTTGTTGCCGCGGCTGCCGTGAACCGGCTTTTTATTTCGCGCCCGAGCCGAAGAGCACCACGGGCACGGTCTTGAGCAGGATGCGCACGTCCAGCCACAGCGACCAGTTGTCGATGTAGGCGAGGTCCAGGCGGACCCACTCGTTCCAATCGGTGATCTCGTTGCGGCCGGAAACTTGCCACAGGCAAGTCAGGCCGGGCTTCACGGAAAGGCGGCGGCGCTGCGCGCGCGAGCCGAACTTCTCCACCTCGTAGAGCGGCAGCGGCCGTGGGCCGACGAGGCTCATGTCGCCGCTCAGCACGTTCCAAAGCTGCGGCAGCTCGTCGAGCGAGGTGCGGCGCAGCCAGCGGCCCAGCGGCGTGACGCGCGGGTCGCGGTCGATCTTGAAGACCGGGCCTTCCATCTCGTTCTGCCCCTCGAGTCCATCACGCTGGGTCTCCGCGCCCGAGACCATCGAGCGGAACTTATACATCGTGAACGGCCGCCCGTGCAGCCCGGCGCGCTGCTGCGTGAAGACCGCCGACCCCCTGGACGTGAGCCGCACCGCCGCGGCCACCGCGAGCAGCACCGGCGAGAGCACGAGGAGGCCCACGAGCGAGCCGGCCACGTCCATGGCGCGCTTGGCGTAGAGCTCCCACGAGGCGTCCGGCGTGGTGCGGAAGACGAGCATCGGCCGGTCGCCTAGCGAGTCGAAGGCCGGGCGCGCGATGGCCGTCTTGATGAAGTCGGCCACTAGCCACGCCTCCACGCCCTCGATCTCGCAGGCCTCCACCGTTTCCTGCACGCGGTCGAGCTGGCCGGCGCCGGCTGCGATCATCACGCGCGTGACGGCGTGGCGATGCAGCGCCTCCACCAAGTCGGTGACGGGCTGCGCGGAAATGTCGTGCCGCCCGACCACCTCAAGCTGAAGCCGCTGCGCCGGGGTGAACGACGCCTCCAGCCGCGCCATGTCCGCCGGCAGGCCCGCGACGATGATCGGCTCGGAAAGCTGGCCGTGCGCCGCCTGGTGCGAGGCGCGCAGGTGGCGCAGGTAGTCCTTCCCGAGCAGCAGCAGCGTGCCGAGCACCACGAAGAGGATGAGCACGGCACGCGAGGGCAGCGCGAGGCGCAGGAACATCACGCACACGCCGACGAGCAGCCCCATCCAAACCAGCGACCGGAGGATCTGGGAGAGCGAGCGCAGCGGGTTCTTCTGCAGCGGGTGCTGGTAGAACCCCTGCACCTCCAGCATCAGCGGCCCGAAGGGCATGATGACCAGGATCATCCACAGGTGCTCGCCGAAGGGGGGGATCTGCGAGTCGAGGTTGAACCACCACGTCGCCGCCGTGCGCAGGGCGTGCGCGCCCCAAAACGCCACCAGCAGCAGGAACGCGTCCACGAACTGCTGGAGCTGATTGTTGAGGGCTTGCTGCTGGCGCATGGTCGGGTGGCCGCGTCGCCGCGCGGCAACAACGACCCGATTCTTCTAAACGTGCCCAGTAAACCGCGCCCCGGCGAAAATTCAAAGCGCCTCCGCGGCTTGGCCGCGGCGCTCTTCCCCGCCCCGCTCGTCGTCGGCACGGTGCATGACGACTCCTCTTGCCGCGCCGCGCTCCGCCTGCGGCCCGGCGCGCCGCCGGGCTGGCTGGAGCTGCGTCTCGATGGACACCAGCCGGATGCCGCCACCTGGGCGCGGCTCGCCGCCGGGGGCCGCCCGCTGCTCGTCACCGCCCGGCATCCGGCCGAGGGCGGACGGGGGGATCTTTCGCCGCGCGAGCGCGGACGCCGCTTGCTCGACGCGCTCGCGCTCCCTGGCGTGGCGGCGGTGGACGTGGAGCTGCGCTCCGTCGGTGCCCTCGCGCCCGTGCTCGCCGCCGCGCGGGCGGCCGGGAAAGCCGTGGTGCTCTCGTGGCACGACTTCGCCCGCACGCCCTCCCCCGCCCTCCTCCGCGCGCGCGCCCGGCGGGCCGGGGCGGCCGGCGCGGAC
>CALMOL010000290.1 GCA_937871685.1 uncultured Verrucomicrobiota bacterium | reverse complement strand
GCGCGACCCGGCGCACCCGCCGCCGCGAGGGGAAGGGGATCGACGGGGAAAAGACCCAGAGGAAGGCCGCGCGCAGGGCGCGGGTGATCTTTCGCAGCGGGCGCGCCATTCGATGAGACGAGAAAAAGCCGCGCCGAGGATAGGTTGGCGCGGCGCGTTGTCATCCACGGGCGGAGTTGAGGGTTGAGAGAAGGGGCACCGCCTTGGCGATGAGAAGTCGCGGCAATGGCAGCGCAGCAGGGGCGCGCGGTGCATTCGCGCACGCATCCCGCTTCTCTCAACCCCCAACTGCTCGACCCCCGACCTCCGCCTACTTCGGCCCCGCCGGCGCCTCGTCGAGCAGGTGCTGGCGCACGAACTGGATGGTCGCGAAGAACTGGTAGTCCGAGTTCGGCTTCTTGCGGAAGCCGTGGCCCTCGTCCTTGGCCAGCAGATACCACACGGGCGTGCCGCGCGACTTGAGCGTCGAGACGATCTGCTCGGCCTCCGTGTAGGGCACCCGCGGGTCGTTGCGGCCCTGCACGATGAACATCGGCGCGGTCATCTTCTCCAGGTTGTTCATCGGCGCGATGCGCTCCAGGAACGCGCGCATGTCGGGATCACGCTCGTCGCCGTATTCCACGCGGCGCAGGTCGCGGCGGTAGCTCTCGGTGTTTTGGAGGAAGGTCACGAGATTCGAGATGCCCACCACCGGCAGCGCGCAGCGGATGCGGTCGGACATGAACGCCGCCACCGCGAAGGTCATGTGCCCGCCGTAGGAGCCGCCGGTCACCATCACGCGCGCCGGATCGAGCGCGGGCTGCGTGCCCACCCAGTCCAGCAGCGCGCCGATGTCGCGGTAGGTGTCGAAGCGCTTGTAGCCATTGTCCGCCGCGAGGAAGGATTTCCCGAAGCCGGAGGAGCCGCGCACGTTCGGGTAGAGGATGGCGATGCCCAGCTCATTCACGTAATAATTGCTCGCGCCGATGTATCCGGGCCGCGCCTGTCCCTCGGGACCGCCGTGGATGTTGATCACCACCGGGCGCTTGCCGGGGAACTTCCCCGCGTCGGGCTGGTAGAGGAAGCCGGACAAGTCCTTCCCGTCGTGCCCCTTCCAGCGCACCAGCTTCGCCGCCGCGAAGGTCTTCGCCGGCAGGCCGCCGGTCTCGCCCTCGGTCCAGCGCTCTAGCTTGTTCGTGGCGACGACGAAGGAATACACGTCGGCCGGCGAGTGCGCGCAGGCGAAGGAGAAGCCCAGCTCCGTGCCCGCCGCGTTCCAGCGCATCGCGCTGACCACGCCGGCCTCGGGCAGCTTGGGCGCGGGGAGCGCGCGGAAAGGCGGCTTCGCCTCCACGACGTGCATCACCGCCACGCCGTCCTCGTTCGTGTCGTAGGCCAGCTTCGTGCCGTCGCGCGAGAGGTCGAAGCTGTCCACGTCCCAGCGCGCGTCCGCGCCGCCGCCGATGTAGGTCAGTTGCTTCGTGCTGAGGTCCATCCACGCGAGCCGCTGGAACTCGCCCCCCTTGTCCGTGACCACGAAGAGGCCCTTGCCGTCCTTCGAGAAGCGCCCGCCCGACCACAGCGCCGTGGTCTTCGCGGCCGGGTCGCGCGGCGTCAGCGCCGTGCGCTGCCCCGTGGCCACGTCGAAGAGCCACAGGTAGCTCTCGTTGGCCGAGATGTATTCGATCACCAGCAGCTTGGTCTCGTCCGGCGACCAATCCAGCGACTCCCAGCCGCCGCCCTGCACCTCGGCCAGCATCCGGTCCGACTTCGGGTCCATCGGGTTCATCACGTAGAGGTCCGTGTCCGTCTTGTTCCGCCGCGTGGACGAATAAACAATCTGCTTGCCCGAGGGCGACCAGCGCGGCGCCGAATTGCGCGAGGTCCCGTCCGTCAGCAACGCCGCACGCCCCGCCGCGAAGTCCCAGCGGTAGATCTGGTCGAACTCATTGCCGCCCACCGAGCGCGTGAAGAGGAACGACTCGCCCTTCGTCGGCTCGAAGGCCGCGTTGTTGATCGGCTCGTTGAAGAACGTGACCTGCGTGCGCGCCCCGCCCGGCATGCGCACGTGGTGGATCTGCAACGTGTTGCCGAAGCGCGTGCCGATGAGCATCTCCCGGCGCGTCGGATGCCAGTCGTCGAAGACCGCCGGCCGCGAGTCCGTGTAATTCGAGGCCGTCTCCGCCGTCGCGCGCGGCACCGGCGGAATCCCATCCGCCACCAGCGAGTCCGCCACCGGATACACCGCCGCGCTCGGCGGCCCCGCCGGTGGCTTGGCGGCCGGGGCCGAGGCCGCCGGCGCGGGCACATCCGGGGCCGGCGCAGCCGGCGGAGTCTGGGCGAGGGCGACCGGCGACAAGGCCGCGGCGGCGAGAAGGAAGCGGAGGGGACGCATGCCTCGAAGCTAGAGACCAAGCCTCCCCGCGCAAACCTACCCTCGGCGGTGCTCCATGCGGAAATTACCTGGGAATCATTTGAGGCGCCGCTGACACCGCCAGCGGTGCATGCACCTGATAATTCCTGCTCGCCCGTCACGTCAAACGGATCATCTCCGCCTTTTGTTGAATGATTTGACGAAGTCGCCCAAAACCCCCCACGGCTCCTCATGCCAGACGAAATGCCTCTATTCCCCTCTGAGCCATCGCTGCCTAACGCGGCGGTTGACGACATCTCCGCCGCGACCTACCAAGCCCTCAGCGATGAAACTCTTGCCGCCCTCCCCCGAGACCGTGCGGATCGAGCGCGAGCTTTCCGAGATGCCGCAGCGGAGATTGACCGTGCAGGAGGCCCGCGAGCAGACGGATCGCCACCTGCGCACGGCGCGGGAGCAACTCTCGAAGAATGGGCCCGGCGACACGGCCGATGGGTCGCCAGCGGGGAAATTGATCGCCTCGCCCTCGTCTCCAACTCCACGAGCGAGCACGAGGTCTTCTACCGCGAGGCCGACGGCCGCGCGCTGAAGCGCACCTGGCCGGGCTTCTTCGGCCAAGTGCCCGCGCCGGAGGACAGCCGGCTTGGCCGCCGCAACGCGACGCCCGCGGAATACCTGCTCCGCATGGCGCTCCAGCTCGCCGTGTTTCGGGGCGATCTTCGCCTGGAGGGCGCCACCGCCTCCGACAAGCCCAGCATGATCATCGGCCAGCCGGCGGGCGAGCCATCGCTCGTGATCTCGCAGCAATGGTATGAAAAGCAGGATTCTCCCAGCGCGCCTGATATCGCCGCCCGCCTGCGCCGGGAAGGCTTCCTGCCCGCGCCGCATTCCTACTACGGCTGGCACCGCCCGGCCGATGGCGTCGTCATCGTGGACGCCAAGCCGGACAACTTCGTCGCCACCCCCGCCGGCCTCGTGGCGCTCGACCTACAGATGGCCGTCTTCACCCCGGCGCAACTCCGCCGCTGCGGCCTCGAAGCCCCCGCCGAATCATCTGGTTCTGCTGCGGCTGCCAAATCAAACTGAACGGCAACAAAGCCGCGCAGCGGCGGCCGATGATAGCCCGGCGCTTCAGCGCCGGGAATCCCGTGCAACACCAGCATCCGCCGCGGAGCGGCGGCCGAACCCCCGCCTCCCGCATGGCCAATACGTTCGTCTCCCTACGCTTTCACGTCGTCTTCAGCACCAAGGGACGCGAGCCGTGGCTGAGCGAATCCGTTACCGGCCGCCTCTGGCCCTATTTGGCCGGGATGGCGCGCGACAACGGCATGAAGGCCATCGCGATCGGCGGCGTGGCCGATCATATCCATTTACTGCTTGGCATTACACCGAGCCTGGCCTTGGCCAAGGCCATCGGCTTGCTTAAGGGCAGCTCCTCCGCGTGGATCAAGACCGAGTTTCCCCGGCTCGCCGCGTTCGCTTGGCAGGATGGATATGGCGCCTTCACCGTGGGCGAGTCGGAGATCGAGACGACACGCACCTACCTCCGCCGCCAGCCGGAGCACCACCGGACGCGATCCTTCGCCGAGGAATATCGCGCGTTTCTGCGCCGGCACCGCATCGAGTTCGACGAGCGATACCTGCTCGGCTGAGGCTCGGCCGCCGCTCCGCGGCGGGGCTCCGGGAGAAATGCGAGGTCCCGGCGCTGAAGCGCCGGGCTATCATCGGCCGCCGCTCCGCGGCGAGAGCAGTAGTTCGCTACTGCTTCTCCGCCTTCCCGCCGCCAAGCAGCGAGAAGCGCATCCGGCGGAAATCCATCTCGAAGCCGCCCGCCAGGAAATCTCGGCCCACCACGCCGTAGCCGGCCGTGGTCCAGGGGCTCTCGGACACCGTGGCCGGGATGCCGTGCAGCGTCACCGACTTTCCGCCCGCGCCCAGTTGAATCTCCGGCAGCGTCCGCGCCTTCACTCCCACCACGCCGCCGGCGCTGCCCCTTTGCTGCTTCTCCGCCTTGGCCTTGGCCAGCGCCGCCGGATAGAAATGGGCGAAGCGCGCGTCCAGCTCCGACTGCACCCCGCCCGTGTCGAGGCGGAAAGGCAGCGTGTCCTTCCCGTATTGCACCGCCACGATCGGCATCAAGCCATCCAGCGCGAGCGTGTGCTCCTGGTCCCCGGCCGCGGCGGGCTCCGACGGCAGGCCCACGTCCACGCTGGCGTCGTCGCCACTCACCCGCACGCGGCCCAGCGGCGCGATCAGCGGCAATCCCACGATCGCGTGGATCTCGTAGCCGATCGGCGGAAACGCCAGCGCCTCGTCCCGGAACACCAGGAACACCACGTTGGAGAATCGCCGCGGCCCCAGCTGCACCTGGTCGGCGATCCCCAACTGCGCCGGCACCGTGGCCCCCGTGGCCGCCTGCACCTCCACGCTCCCCGGCAGCAAGCGCAGCCCGTGGTGGCGCGCGAAGGTCTCCGAGGCGCACGAGAAGTTCGCCCCCGTGTCGAAGATCGCCTTCGCCGCCTGCCCGTTCACGCCCACGTCCACGTTCAGCAGGCCCGCCTTGTCGCGATAAGCCGCCAGCCGGCCCTCGCCGCTCGCCGGGTCCTGCGCCATCGCCGGCGTGTCGCGCAGCGCGCGCATCATCGTGATCGATTGCCCCACCTCCCGCTTCTCGTCCGCCTTGAAAGTCGCCCCCGGCACCGCCAGGCCACGTTCAAAAGCCTCCGCCGCTCCCGCGTATTTACCGTGCAGCATGCGGCTCCCGCCCAGCGCCATCCACGCCTCCTTTTCCCACTCTTCCTCCGTGTCGTCGGCCCTGAGGAAGCGCCCCAGCTTTTCTTCCGCTTCTTCGTGCTGCAGGAAGGCCGCCGCCAGCACGCCCTCGAAAAACGCTCCTGTGATGCCGCCCCGTTTGAGCGGCGCGAGCGCCTTCTCCAGCGCGAAATAATCTCGCGCTTGGTAGTGATCAAAAAGCACGGCCGCCGGCGCCTTCGCCGCGGGCTTCGGCCTCGGCTCTTCCGCCGCGGCCGTGGCCGCGAGGCACAGGATGGCGAGAAAACGGAACGATAGGTGGAAAATCACCTATAGACCCTCCGCGACATCCGCGCGACGTGTCAAGCCATGTCCATCAAGCACGCCACGCTCGGATTGCTCGCCGAGGGCCCGAAAAGCGGCTACGACCTCGTGCGCGAGTTCGACCACCGCCGCAGCGTCGTGTGGCCCGCGCCGCGAAACGAGATCTACCGCGAACTCGCCAAGCTCACCGAGGCCGGCTGGATCCGGGCCCACGGCCAGGAAACCGGCCCGCGCCGCCGCCAGCTCTACGCCGTCACCGCCCCCGGCCGCCGCGAACTGCGCCGCTGGCTCCTCGCCGACGACGCCGACCACTCCTTCCGCTACGAGCCCGTGCTGCGCGCCGTCTTCCTCACCCAGCTTCCCCCCGCCGATGTGCGCCGCCGCCTCGCGCGCGATCTCCAATTCTTCAAGCAAGCCCTGGCCGCCGTGCGCGAAGACCCGCATCCCCCGCCGGACGAAGCCACCCGCCGCTTCCGCGCCGACCGCCGCTACGCCCGCCCGCTGGTCGAGACCTTCTACGCCGGCCTCGTCCGCTGGTCCCGCCAATGCCTTGCCGACCTCCCTCCCGCGAAACCGAAGCCCCGGGCCTGACCTTGGCCGAGTCTTTCGTTTCGCGCGTCGACTTGCAAAAACGGCGCGCCGGCCTCCGAAATCGAAAGCCGGACCTTCGAGAAGCGGAGCCGAGGCTACGAGCCCATACTTCAGCGCCTGACCTGGGGGGCCAAACGCCTGCCCGAATGACCCAGACGCCTGGCCTTGGATGCCAGGCGCCTGACCCGACGCGGCCGGCGCCTGCCGCAATCCGCCAGGCGCCTGGCACTTGGTGGCAGGCGCTTGACCGTTTGTGCCAGACGCCTGACCCAAACCAGCAGACGCCTGGTTCGGAAAGGCCAGGTGCCTGCCACCAAATGCCAGGCGCCTGACCTCGGGAGGCAGGCGTCTGAATGCTCCCTGCCAGGCGTCTGACCCAGATGGGTCAGGCGCTTGGCTTGGTGCGGTCAGGCGGAGGCAGGTCAACCGCGTGCGGCGACGACCCGCGCGTGGGTGAGCCTTCTGGCGAAGGAAAGCCACCTTCAAGACCTCGCTGTCCTGGCCCCTGGACAGGACGTCTTGGCACCGGTCCAGGAGAAATCCGCCGGGTCCGACGGACCACGCCCCGCGATACGGATAAAATGAGTTGAAGAGCGACCCTTGGCCGCGGATTTAGGCGGCGACCTCGCTGCTCCGTTTGCAACATCGCCGGAGTTCCTTGGCCGATCTCCCCCATCAAAGCCGAGCATCTCACCGCCCTTCCGGGACGGCCAAACGGTTCTGGAGCATGAGGCCACGCATCTCCAAAGAGTTGGGAGAGATTTCAACCCGCGGCCCAAACAGGCCCCACGAGGCATTTAGATAACCGAAACGATGCCGCCGCCCATTCAGGCGCGACCGGCACCGGCCGGCATCTAACCGGGAGCGCAGAAAGGGTCAAACGGAAACTTGCGACCCTCGCCCGCTTCCGCGCCCAGGCGGTTCGTGTCCGCCAGAAGCGCCCCCGGCCTCCAGCACACGTCACCGGCCGCCGGTCGAGCGCCAACGGCGCGCCCCCATCCCCGCCTGGGGCCACGCCCCAGGTCCGGCCGAATGCTCCGCCCGAGGGCTGAAAGCCCGGCCCATCCTGGCGCACGATTCCATGGGGCGGGCCTTCAGCCCTTTCGGAAATGGACGCTAGATTCCTGGGGCGTTGCCCCAGGCTGGTATGAAGCCGCGCCGTCGGCGCTCCGCCTAACTCCCGACGAGCCCCCTCTCCAAGAAGATGCCAGCCCTGCCTGGGCGGGTCAGGATTCCAGGGCTCGAAGATTTCTCAATGCTCTCTTGGTGTTTGGATGGTCATCGCCGAGGAAGCGCCTGAAAATTCCCAAGGCACGCTCGAAGGCCCCTCTAGCACTTGGCAAATCACCCAAGGCTTGTTGCACGCTTCCAAGGTTAGTAATCCAAATGGCCGCGTCCGGATGCTCGGAGTCATAGACCTTATCTCCGATACCCAACGCACGTTCATAAGATGCTTTGGCACCGAGCAAATCACCTAGGCTACGCAGCACATTACCGATATTGTTGACATCTCTGGCAACGCTTGGGTGTTCAGGGCCATAGGCTTTCTCGTCGATGTGCAATGCGCGTTCAAAGGCTTCCTTGGCTTCAGACAAATTGCCCAAATCAAGGTGCACGCTACCGAGGTTGTTAATGTCTCTAGCCACATTCGGGTGATAGGGACCAAAAACTTTTTCGTTGATACGTATCGCGCGCTCATACGCCGCCTTCGCGCCGGCCAAGTCGCCCAAATCTTGCCGCACATTACCGAGATTGTTGAGCCGAATAGCCACGTCAGGATGTTCGAGACCAAGAACCTTTTCGCCATGTTGCAGCGCGCTCTCAAAGGCCGTCTTGGCACTATTTAGTTTTCCCAAAGCGCGCAGCGCTAGACCAAGGTTGTTGACCATGTCAGCCACGTTCGGGTGTCCAGGCCCAAAGACCTTGATGCCGAGGCGCAGCCCACGCTCACATGTCGCTTGGGTTGCGGAGTATTGCGCGCGTCCCTGGAGATAGAGACCCATCTGGTTCATCAGGCGCACGACCGTCCCTGGGGCGGCTTCCAACACCTCTGCGTGATCGATCGTCGCTACGACATGAGGCAGCAGGCGGGCACATTCTTTCCAGGTTCGCACGTCATCGCTATTGAAGGGAAAAGCTTCGTTTATCACGCGCACGGCGGCTTCAGCCCAGAGCTTGCGGCCTGCCTCTTTGAGGCGCTCACGGATAACTGCCTGCACGAGACGGTGTATCGAGAGAGAAGCATCGCTACCAACTTCGACGAGTGAATAACGCCGGATGGCAACAACTGCATCGTGGAAGGCGAGATCGTTCTTCACAGCCTCGCGTAATGGTGTGGGCAGGTGTTCCACCCCGGCAACGATCACGGTTCGCGGGATGTCATCCGGAGCGAAGAACGCGCAGAGGTTGAGGAGGACCGATCCGGCGGGCGATTCGCTTTGCAGGCGCTGGAAGGAAATCTCCCAGGTGGTGGCCACGGTGGCGTGGTAGTCGGGGTCGGGCTGACCGCGCTGGAGAAGTTCGAGCTGATGCTCTCGGAATAGGCGCAGGTATTCGACGAACGTGATACCCGCAGCCTCGACGTAGGCGGCCGCTTGCTCCAGAGCGAGCGGGAGATGACCAAGCTCGTGTGCGAGCTCCCTCGCGGCAACGGCATCGGTTTGGGTGGTGCGCTTGAGGAGGAACTCGACGGCGGTCTTGGGTGTCCACGTTTCCACCTTCACCGCCTGCGCGGTGCCGCCCCAGGCCGCGTGGCGCGAGGTGATGAGGACGTGGCCGCCGGTGCCCGGCAGGTAGGGTCGGATTTCGTGGGGGGAGTTGGCGTTGTCGAAGATGAGCAGCCAGCCTAGCCGCTGGCGCAAGGCCGCGCGCACGGCGGCGACGGCGGCGGATTGCTTGGCGTCATTCTGGGCCGGCAGGCCGAGCGGGCCGGCCAGCGCGGCGAACTCGGCGGCGAGCGTTTCGGGCTGCTCGGCGGGGAGCCACCAGACGAGGTTGTAGTCGGCGTGGTGGCGCCAGGCGTATTCGACGGCGAGCTGCGTCTTGCCCACGCCGCCCAGGCCGGCGAGCGCCTGCGTGAGCACGGCCGGCTGGCCGGATTGGAGGGCGGCGCGCAGCTCGGAAAGGCGGAAGCCCGGCTCGGTGAAGTTCGGATTGCGCAGGTGCGGCACGTTCCAGATGGTCGGCAGCGCGCCGGGAAAGCGGGGCTGGCTGGCGACCGCGCGAGATGGCGTGCCGGGAAACGCGGGCGCGGTGCTCGGCTTGCGACGGCCAATCTTGACGCCATCGAGCAGGAGCGTTCTCGCCTCGTCCTCGGGCTTGTTGAGGAGGTCCACGTAAACGATGGGCGCGAGCAGGCCCTTCAACTCGCATTCCCGCACGCGGACGGGGACGATGCTGCGTTTGGCGCTGGTGGGATCGTCCGCGAAATACGCGGCCCATTCCGGCAGCGTGTAGAGGGAGGTGAGATAGGTCGGCGAGAGGACGGCGAGGACGCGGCCGCATTCTTGGATCGCGCGGTTCATCTCGATCACGAAGTTTCCCGCGGGGCCGAAGTCCCAGGCTTGGATCGTGACGGTGTGGCCGGCTTCTTCCAATTGCCACGCGATCCACTCGGCCCACGCCTTGTCGGCCTTGTTGTAGGAGATGAAGAAGTCTTTCTTCGACACGGGGTCCGCCATGCGTGCATTCAAACAGGCAGGATTCGATTGGCAACTGTGGCGGTTGCCAGAAGGATCGTGTGTCTGTGAGGTTTGCTTTCAGCGGGAGAGTGCCACCTTGGCGGAGGGCACCCGGTCGGTCCGCGGGCGAGCCTTTTCCCCCGCGTATGACGCCTCTTTCGACGATCAATCTGCTGCGAATTCTCTTCGTGGTGTCCACTTCTTGCGTGGCGGGGATGATCGGGGCGGATCGCACGGGGAGCTTCTTCGGGGGCTTCGCGGTGGGGGCGGTGTTTTCGCTGGGGATGGTGCTGGTGGACCGGTTGATGCACGGGTTCACGCTGCGGGCGTTTTCTTCGGCGACGCTGGGGCTGGGCCTGGGGCTGGTGTTTGCGACGCTGCTGCGGTCTTCGCACGTGCTGCTCTTTCTCACGCCGGAGTGGCAGTGGATCATCGGCCTGGCCGTTTACGCGGCCTTCGGATACCTGGGGATGATGCTGGCGATGCGGGCGGACCGGGATGAATTCTCGCTGCTGATCCCGTATGTGCGCTTCACGCGGCAATCGACGCAGGAGTCGCCGATGGTGCTGGACTCGAACGTGATCATCGACGGGCGCGTGGCGGACTTGTGCGCGACGGGCTTCCTCTCGGGGGAGCTGATCGTGCCGCGCTTCGTGCTGGATGAGCTACAGCGG
>CALMOL010000289.1:4758-9134 GCA_937871685.1 uncultured Verrucomicrobiota bacterium | reverse complement strand
CGCCCAGCCCGGCACCCGCCCCGAGGGCGAGACGAAGGACGGCCGCCTTTCCGCCGCCCAAGCCCGCGCTCTCCTCGATGCCCTCAAGGGCGAGGACGACCGCGTCCTTTTCAACGATCGCAACAAGCGGCAAGAGCCCGTTTACAAGGACTGGTAACGCCGAGGATGAAAATCTCCCTCACCCGTCGCGGTCCGCGCTCCGCCGCGCCGTCCACCTGGAAGGCAAGCGCAGCGGAAGCGCTTCGCTGCCCCCGGAACGTCTTTTTCTTCCCCTATGCGCTCTGGCCTGCTGCCTGCGCTGCTCCTCGCGCTGCTGTTCCTCCTTTTCCTCCCCGCCGCGCATGCCCAGCAGGTGCGCGCACGCGCCACGCTCTCCGACTCGACGGTCGAGGCCGGCGAGACGGTCGAGCTGCGCCTGGAGATCGAGGGCGCGCGCACCGCGTCGCGGCCGGCGCAGATCCAGGTCGATGGCCTCGTCATCACGCCCGTGGGGCAGAGCTCCCAGTTCAACTGGGGGCCGCAGGGCATGGTGGCCTCGGTCATTTATTCCTACCAGATTGAGACCTCGCGCGCCGGCGCGTTCACGATCCCGGCGCTCGAGTTCGCCGCCGGCGGCCAGATGATGCGCACCAGCCCGCTCACGCTCACCGTGACCGCCGCCGGCCGCGCGCGACGGCAGGAGGCGCTCTACTTCGCCGAGCTGATCGTGCCGAAGAAGACCGCGTGGGTTGGCGAGTCCATCCCGATCGAGCTGCGCGTGTATTACTCCCAGCGCGTGCGCGCCGAGCCCGACCAGAACCCCGTGCTCAAGGGCGAGGGTTTCACCGCGCAGAAATTCACCGAGCCGCGCGTGGAGGACGCCCTCCACCAAGGTCGGCCCTACCGCGTGGCCGTTTACAAGAGCTCGCTCACGCCGCTCAAGTCCGGCCCGCTCACGCTCGGCCCCACCGAACTGAACTCGCTCATGCTCCTGCCTCGCCCGCGGCCGCGCGGCATGCCGAACGATCCGTTCATGAACGATCCGTTCTTCTCGGATCCCTTCGGCGGCTTCGCGGTGCAGAAGCGCGTGCAATTCAACGCCGAGGCCGTGACCGTCGAGGCCAAGGCGCTGCCGGCCGGCGCGCCAGCGTCGTTCGGCGGGGCCATCGGGCAGTTCACCGTGGACGCCCCCGAGGCCGACCCGCGCAAGGTGAAGGCGGGCGATCCTGTCACCGTGCGCCTCACCGTGCGCGGCCGCGGCAACTTCGACCGCGTGCCCGCCCCCGTGCTCCTCGACGAGGCTGGCTGGCGAACGTATCCGGCGTCTGGAAAGTTCCGCCCCGACGACGACGCCAAGCTTTCCGGCGCGAAGCTCTTCGAACAGGTCGTCGTGCCGCTCGCGAAAAAGACCGGCACGCCGCGCTACGAGTTCGGCTGGTTCGACCCCGCCGCCGGGGAATACCGCACCGCCGCGATTGCGCCCGTCCCGCTCACCGTCGAGGGGGCGCCTCCTCCTTCGCCGACTCCCGGCGCTCCCATGGATGCCTCGCCCAGCGCCGAGACCGCGCCCACGGCTACCCCGCCCCCTGCCGCTGATATCCTCCACATCCGCACCGACGGCCCCGGCCGCGCCGAACGCTGGACGCCATTGTATCGCTCCCCGTGGTTTTGGGGCGTGCAACTCGTGCCGCTCGCGGCGCTCGGCGGCCTGTTTGGCTGGCGCTGGTGGCAATCGCGCCCCGGCCGAAACGCCGCCCGCCTCGCCGCCCGCCGCCGCGCGCGCGCGGCCGATCTCCAGCGCCTGCTCGAAGATCCGCTCACGCCACGCGAGACCTTCTACGAGGCCGCCGCCCGGCTCGCTCAATTGCGCGCCGCCGCGCTGCCCAGCTCCACCTCGCCCGCGTCTGGCTTGGCGCTCACCGCCGAGGACGTGGGGCGCTTGGCGCTCCTTTCCGACGAGGATGCGCGCCCGCTGCGCGAGGCCTTCCGCCAGCGCGATGAAATCGCCTTCGGCGGCCACGATGCCGGCGAGCCGGTGCCTGCCGCCGAGCGCGCCGCCGCGCTCGCCGCGCTGGCCGCCATCCGCCCCGCCGCGCCCGTCGCTCGGCCCGAGGAGATCCCCGCCTGAGCCGCCGCGGGGTCGCGGCTCTCCCATTCATCCCATCCGTCCTCTCCACTCCGTCGCCGATGCGCTTCCTCCGCCTCTTGCTCGCCGCGCTCCTCCTCCCCGCGACGCTCCTGCGTGCCGCCCCGGAGTTCGAGCGCGCGAACCAGCTCTACGAGGCCGGCAAATACAAGGACGCCATCGCCGCCTACGAGGGCGCGCGCCGCGGCGGCGAGCGCGGCGTGAACGTCTTCCTGAACCTCGGCAACGCCTGGCTGCGCCTCGGCGACCGCGGCCGCGCCATCCTCAATTACGAGCGCGCCCTCGCCCTCGCGCCGTCACACCCCGAAGCCACTTCCAACCTCGCCTTCGCGCGTCGCGCCGCCGGCTCGCCCGCGCCCGAGCGCGGTCCGTGGCTGCACCGCGCTGCCGCGTGGGGCTCGGATGCCCTCACGCTTGGCGCGTGCGGGGGGTTCTGGCTGGCGCTGCTTGGCTTGGCCGCGGCCTTTGGGCCGGCACGCCGGCGTGTGCTCGGCCTCGCCGTGGGCTTGGCCGGGATCGCGGCGGGCGTCGCCGGGGCGGGCGCGCTGTTCGCCCTCGACGGCGGCGAGCGCAACCCAGCCCGCGCCATCGTGCTCAAGGAATCTTCCGCCCGCTTCGGCCCGGCCGACAACCAGAGCGTCGCGCGCACGCTGCCGCCCGGCGCCGAGGTGCATCTGCTGTCCACGCACGGCGCGTGGGTTTACGCCGAGCTCCTGCCCGACCGGGCGCGCGCTTGGCTCCCGGCCAAGGAAGTCGCGCGCGTGGTGCCGGACGGAGAGAAGAAATAAGCTTCAAGCATCAAGCTTCAAGGAAATGCCGAAGGAATGAAGGATCGAAAGGGAGAAGGCCGCCTCCACCTTTCTGCTTTCCCTCCTTTGTCCGTCTTCCTTGAAGCTTGGTGCTTGAAGCTTGAAGCTTCCCCATGCGCGCCCTTGCCATCGATCCCTCGCTGCGTTCCACCGGTTGGGCGGTGGTCGAGGAAGGCGCGCGGCCCGACCAGTTCCGCGCGCTCGGCTGGGGCACGATCAGGAACCGGCCCGACCTGCGCCAGTCGTGGTGCCTCGTAGAAATCCGCCGGCGCGTCTTGGAACTGATCGAGCAGCACGCCCCCGATACCGTGGCCGTCGAGGGCGTGATCTTTGTGCAGAGCTACCCCACCGCCATCGTCCTCGGCGCGGCGCGCGGCGCCTCGCTGATGGCCGCGGCCGAGCGCGGCCTGCCGATCCACGAATACGCCCCGCGCGAGGTGAAGCAGAGCGTGGTCGGCCGCGGCGGCGCGCAGAAGGACCAAGTCGCCTTCATGGTGCGCGTCCTTCTCGGCCTGAGCGAGACGCCGTCCCCCGACGCCGCCGACGCCCTCGCCATCGGCCTCACGCACCTGCGCTCTCTGCGCTCCCCCCTGCGCGCCGCGCAGGGGAAGGCGAAGGAGATCTAACCGAGAGGATTGAAGATGGAAGATGGCAGGAAGCGTCAGAGCAATGAGGCCGCAAAGGACGTGCGCCATCGCGCTATCCTCCCGCCTTCAACGCTCACCGGCCCCCTGCCATCCTCCATCCTCCATCCTCTCGGCCACTGCTCTCTCCAGATCCAGTGGCTCGGCGATGGCGTCCTCTACGAGGAGGCCTTCGCGCGGCAGGAGGAGGCCGTCGCGGAAAAGATCGCCGCGCCGGATGCCACGCCCGATCGCCTGCTGCTGCTGGAGCACGCGCCGGTTTATACCATCGGCCGCACGCCGGAGCGTGGCTCGCTCGGATCAGAGGCCATGCTGCCGCACCCGCTGCACACCGTCGGCCGCGGCGGCCAAGCCACCTACCACGGGCCAGGCCAGCTCGTCGGCTACCCGATCCTCGATCTCAGCCGCCGCGGGCGCGACTTGCACCGGCACCTGCGCTTCCTCGAGGAGGCGCTGATCACCACGCTGGCGGACTACGGCGTCCAGGCCGGCCGCCGCGAAGGGTTGACCGGCGTGTGGATCGGCCAGCGAAAGATCGCCTCGCTCGGCGTCGGCGTGCGCCGCTGGGTGAGCTTCCACGGCTTCGCGATCAACGTGACGCGCGAGTCGCTCCTCGGCTTCCAAGCCATCACGCCCTGCGGCATCGCCGGCGTGACGATGACCTCGGTGGCCGCGGAATCCGGCGCCGCGGTCACGGTGAAGGAATTCGCCGATGTTGTCGCCGCGCGCTTCCGCTTGGCGTGGCTTGCGGGAGGATGAGGACGTTTTGGAGTGCGGTGGCAAGCGTCAGCGCGACAC
>CALMOL010000289.1:0-4748 GCA_937871685.1 uncultured Verrucomicrobiota bacterium | reverse complement strand
TGCCAAAGCGGTGTCGCGCTGACGCTTGCCACCGCACTCCAAAACGCGCCTTGACCCGGCGGGGCGCGGTCCCCGTGCGATGGTGCGCGAAATCCTTCCGGCCCGAGTCTTCATGCCGTCTTCCCTCCTCCTCCGTTTCGCCTGTCTCCTGCTCCTTCCCCTCGCGGCCTTCGCCGCGCCGCCGGACCTGCGCACGCACGCCGAGAAGACGGACTTCATCGAGACCGGCCGCTACGAGGAAGTCGAGCGCCTGAGCCGCGACTTCGTCGCCGCGTATCCGAAGAACGTGCGCGCCGTGACCTTCGGCACCACGCCCGAGGGCCGGCCGATGCTCGCGCTCGTGGCCTCGGCCGATGGCGTGCTCGATGCCAAGACGGCGCGCGAGAAGAAGCGCCCCGTTTTCCTCTTCCAAGGCGGCATCCACGCGGGCGAGATCGATGGCAAGGACGCGGGCTTCCTCGCGCTGCGCCACTGGCTCGACGGCACCGTGCCCAACCCCCCGCTCGGCCGCGTCACGGTCGTCTTCGTGCCCGTCTTCAACATCGACGGCCACGAGCGATTCGGCCCAAACAACCGCCCCAACCAACGCGGCCCCGCCGCCAT
The DNA here is from genome assembly GCA_937871685.1 of uncultured Verrucomicrobiota bacterium. GTDB lineage: Bacteria > Verrucomicrobiota > Verrucomicrobiia > Chthoniobacterales > SZAS-18 > SZAS-18. The sequence continues at coordinate 4,145 of CALMOL010000289.1, read as the reverse complement.
GGGCTGGCGCACCACCGGCCAAAACCTCAATCTCAACCGCGACTACACCAAGGCTGAGGCCCCCGAGATGCAGGCCATGCTCCGCCTGCTCGGCGAGTGGGACCCCATCGCCTACGCCGACCTCCACGTCACCGATGGCTCCAAGTTCCGCCACGACATCGCCGTGATGATCGAGCCCACGCGCGTCGGCCCCGAGGCCCTGCGCGCGGCCGGCGCCAGGCTTTCCGAGCAACTCATGGCTGACCTCACCGCGGCCGGCTCCCAGCCGCTGCCGTATTACCCGGAGTTCGACGTGGCGGAATACCCGCCCTCCGGCTTCTCGGCCGGGATTTCGTCGCCGCGCTTCTCGCAGGGCTACTGGGGCCGGCGCAACCGCCTCGGCATCCTCGTCGAAACGCACTCCTGGCACACCTACCGGGAGCGCACGATGGCCACGTATCATTTCCTCCTCGCCACCGCCGCCCGCGCCGCGCAGGACGGCGCCGCGTGGCTCCAAGCCGCCGCGCAAGCGGACGCCGCGGCCGCGGGCGGCGCGCTCGCCGGCCGGCCCCTCGCGCTCGAGTGGAAGGTCACCAAGGAAGAGCGCATGGTGGAATTCCTCGGCTACGAATACGCGCGCGTGCCCTCGGAAATCTCCGGCCGCCTGTGGACGCGCTACGACGAATCCAAGCCGCAGGTCTGGCGCATCCCCCTGCGCGACAAGCTCGAGACGAAACTGGAAATTCCCGCCCCCGCTGGCGGCTGGATCATCCACGCCGCGCACGCCAAGTGGGTGGCCGAGAAGCTCGACCTGCACGGCATCACCTACCGCCCAGCCCACTTCCCCCGCAACCCTGGGAGGCTTGAGGTCTTCCGCGCCAGCGAGGTAATATTCGGCGCGCAGCCCGTCGAGAGCCGCCCGCCGCCCACCGTCACCGGCGAGTGGAAGCCGGAAGAGCGCGAAATCCCTGCCGGCTCGATCTTCGTGCCGGTGAAACAAGCGCGTGCCGAGCTGGCCATGCATCTCCTGGAGCCGCGCGCTCCCGACTCGCTCGTGGCGTGGGGCTTCCTCAACGCCGTCTTCGAGCAGAAGGAAGGCATGGACGCCTACGTGGCCGAGGAAGCCGCCCGCGAGATGCTCCAGCACGACCCCAGGCTGCGCGCTGAGTTCGAGGCCAAGCTCGCCGCCGATCCCGCCTTCGCCGCCAGCCCCGGGCAGCGCCTGAACTTCTTCTACGAGCGCCACCCCTCCCACGATGAGCGCCTGAGCCTCGTGCCCATCTTCCGCGTGCCCGCGCCGCCACGTTGATACCGCTGCGTAACTCGCTGCGCGACGGCTAGCGAGCCGCGCCAGCGACGGTTCGACGATAGCCCGGCGATTCAGCGCCGGGACTTCCCCGCCCGCCCGGATTCCGCCGCGCCAGCGACGGCCGAGCATTCGACTCGGCAAACTCAAGCGCCGCTGACGCGGCGCGAATCGCGATGATCCGGCAGGCCCGGCGCTGAAGCACCGGGCCATCGTCGGGTCGCCGCTGCGCGGCTGCGTGGGCTCCGTCCGCTCCGCGCTGGCATAAGCCGCCGCCACAGCCCCACCCCGCGCCTCAGCGCACCATAAACATCACGCGGGAAGTGGTGCCGGCGTAAACGACGTTGGCGCCGTAAAGGCCGGGGGTGAGAACGGATTGGTCCATCGTGGCGTCGAGGCGGACCTTGTTGCCCGAGGAAACGAAGAGGGCCTTTGTCGGCGCGCCGGCGGGCACCTCGCCGTTGGGGCGCACGGGGAAGACGTTCACGATGAGCATGGCCGGCGCGCCATCCACTTCGAGCTCGGCGTCGGAGGCGACGGGATTGGCGATTTTGGCGAAGGTGGCCGCCTTCGGATCGCCCTCGATCACCGCCGTCTGGCCGCCGACGCGCACGTCGAAGGGGTAAATGGGGGCGCGTTCCCCGCCGAGCTTTTTCTTCAGCGCGGCGTCCAGGTCGGCCGGGGACGCGCTGCTCTTGCTGTCCTCGGTTTCCTGCGCCGGCGCCGCCCGGTCAAAGAGGGCTGCCCCGGTGAGACTGGCCGCGAGACGATAGAGAAAGGACCGGCGCTTCATGCGGCCAAGCCTCGGCCCTCCGGCAGCGCGAATCAACCGACCTCCCGGGGAACGGTCGCGCGCTTGATCCTCAGGCGCGGCCCGCGCAAAACGGGCATTTGAAGTTCGGGCGCAGCTTCCACCCGGCCGCCCCACCTGCGGAGCCCCCTTGCAAGCGACACCGAAGAGGTTTCTTCCGGTGTGGAATGGGTTTGCTCTGCAAGAAAAGTAACTCGTTCCACGGCGGAATTTGTCTTTTCCGCGGCGGAATGAACCCATTGGATGACGCCGATAGCTTGATCCGGCCCGGAATAAACTCGTCCCGCGCCGGAAATAACCCGTTCCGGGCCGGATGAAGTTGATTCCAGGACGGAAGTAACTCGTTCCGCCGCGGATCAAACTCATTCCGTGACGGAACGAGTTAATTCCGAATCTGCTTGCCGTCCAGAAGCCGCTTCTGGAGCCAGCAGGAGCGCAGGCGGGTGCTCGGCTTCCCTGCGGCGGGTGGCTTCCGTGAGGCTTGGGGCCTTCTGGCCGCTTCTGGAATGCCTCAGGCCGGGGGGCGCCCGGCTTGGTGAAAGCGTCTTACGCCGCTGCGTTCGCCAGCTTTCCGGTGGGGGAAGCGGCCTCTGCCGGCCCCGGCGCGCCGGGGCCGGTGGGGTTCATCACCCAGCCGCGCAGGGCGTCGCGGGCAGCGAGGAGGTCGCGCACGGCCTGGTCGGCGCCGACGCGGGCGGCGAGGTCGGCGAGGGGCGTGTCGTCCTGCACGCTCATTCCCCACAGGCCGGCGACGAGGACAAACTTGGTGGCGTCGGGGCCGGTGCCCTCGGTGGCGCGCAGGCGCTTGGCGAGGTAGCGGGCGTGGGCGTCGTCCTGGCGCGAGGCGTCGGAGATGCACACGGCCTGCGCGCCGCTGGAGCGGGCGAGGGTGGCTTTTTCGTTGGCTAGGCGGCGCGCGGGGACGACGTCGGCGCGCACCTGGGGCCAGAGCAGCTCGCAGAGGATGAGGCCGGCCACTTCGTCGCCCTCGTCATCGGCGGGAAGCACGAGCACGTCGGGCGGGTGCGTGCTGGCGGCTTGGTCATCATCGGCGCAGCGGCAGGCGTGCTTGCGCACGGCGCCGGTGAGGAATTGCCACGTCTCGGCCGGGATCTCGCCGCGCTGAAAATCGGCCTTGGCGACGACGACGGCGGGCACGAGCAACTCGGCGAGCATTTGCGGGCGGCCAAAGTCCTTCTCGTAGGCAGCGGCGATGTGCGCGGCCTCGGCGGAATCGCGCGAGAGGAGGCGCTGGTAGTAGCGATCGGCCACGGGCAGGTCGGGCTTGCCGCCGAGGAGGGTGTCGAGGAAGCCGAGCTTCGGCACGTGCCGGCCGAGCACGGCGAGGCACACCGTGAGCGGCGTGGAAAGGAGCAGCCCGGCGGTGCCCCACAACCACGTCCAGAAGGCCGCCGCCACGATGATGGCCACGGGCGAGAGGCCAGTGGACGACCCGTAGAGCCACGGCTCCAGCACGTTCACCACGATGAGGTCCACGAGCAGGAACACGCCGGCGGTGAGCAAGGGCGTGGCCCACGAGGCTGAGACCGCCAGCGAAAGAATGGCCGGCGGCAGCGCGCCCAGCCAGGTGCCCACGTAGGGCACGAAGCGCAGCAGGCCCGCGAGCATTCCCCAGAGCATGGCGTTGGGCAGGCCGATGAAGACCATCCCGATCCCGACGAGCAGGCCGAAGACGGCGTTGATGGCGAGCTGCATGAGCAGGTAGCGGCCGACTTTCCCGCCGGCCTCCTCCAGAGCGCGCGTGGTCACGGTGAGCCGGCCCTGGCCGCCGAGGTGGATGAGACGGTCGCGCAGGTCTTCCTTCCGCAGGAGCATGAAGACCACGAAGACGAAGACCAGCGCCGCCTTGCCCAGCGGGGCGAGCACGGGCACAAGCGTGGTGGCCGCGATGTCGCGCAGCTCCTCGCTCGCCGGGCGGACGACGACGACGGGGACCGGGTTGGCCGGCGCTGGGGTGGCGGCGGGAGTTTCCTCGGCCGAGGCGGGCGGCGGCTTGGTGGGCGCGGGGGCCGAGCCGCCCGCCTCGGC
>CALMOL010000288.1 GCA_937871685.1 uncultured Verrucomicrobiota bacterium | reverse complement strand
CCCTTTGACCGCCTGACCCGGATGGCCTCGCGGCTGATCGGCGCGCCGGTGGCGCTCATCGCGCTGCTAGAGGCCGGGCACTTCCGGCTGCGCTCCCAGCTGGGCCTGGGCCTGGGCGGGCGGGATCTCCCCGCCGCGCTCTGCGCCGCCACCGCGGAAGGCGGCGACGCGCTCATTATTTCCGACGCCAAGGCGGATCCTCGGTTCGCGCGCGACCCGGCCGTGACCGGCCCGCCGCACCTGCGCGCCTTCGGCGGGGTGCCGCTGCGGCGCCCCTTTGGCACGGGGGTGACGGGAGTCTTTTGCGTGCTGGATCGCTCGCCGCGGCCCTTCACGCCGGAGCAGGTCAAGACCTTGAAGTATCTCGCCGCCATCGCCGAGGACGAGATCGACAAGGACGGCGCGCGCCCCGCGGTGCCGGCCGCCGGCTCCTCGGTGCTCGCGGGCGCGCCGCCGCGCTCGGACGACGCCGAGGAGGTCGTCGAGCTGCGCCGCCTCTTCGCCTCGCACGACACGGCCGTGTTCCTGCACGAGTCCATGGCCGTCGGGATGCGCTCGCCGATCTCCGGGGTGAACGACGCCGGCTGCGACTTGCTCGGATACCCGCGCTCCGCGCTGCTCCATTCCTCGCTGGGCACGCTTTTCCACCAGACGCAGCCGGGCTGGATCGAGGAGATCGACCGGATGCTCGGCTCGGGCTGCGACGTGGTGTTCAAGGTGGCGCTCCGCTCCGCCCACGGCGAGCCGCTGCCCGTCGAGCTTAATACGCGCCTGCTGCCGGCCGGCTCCCCGCTGGCCGCCTACTCGGTGGTCACGCGCATCGCGGGGCTGCCTGGCGACGGCACTACTTCCAACGGCCTGCCGGTCGCCGAGGAGGCCAGCGGCCTGCTCTGCCGCTTCCGTCCGGATGGGACGCTCACGCTCGTCAACGACGCCTACTGCGCGTGCTTCGGCGAGGAGCGGCGCAACCTCGAGGGCTTCATCTTCCGCCCGCTCACCGCCGAGGAAGATCGCCATGTGGCGGACAAGGCCATCGCCTCGCTCACCGCGAGCCACCCGACCGCCACCTGCGAGTTTCGCGTGTATGGCGCCGATGGCTTGCCCGGCTGGCAGCGATGGACTTACACCGGGATGTTCGACGAGAGCGGCCGCGCGGTGGAAATCCAGGCCGTCGGGGGCGGCTTCACGCCTCCCTCGCCCGAGCTGGACCCGCCCGCCGAGGAGGCGCCGCCGGCCGCGACCGAGCCAGCGGAGCCCGCCGAGCCCCTCAACGCCGCCCCGACGGTGCGCATCCCCGAGCCATCGCTCGACTTCAAGCCGGTCGCGCCCCCGGAGACGAGGCCGGTGCTCAGCGTGGAGTTCCGCTCGCCGCCTCCGCCCGCGGAGAACATCCCCGTCGCCCGCGCCGGGCGCGTGGAAACCAACCGCATCCCTTCGCCGCCGCGTGATGCCGATGCGCCGCCGGCACCAGCGGAGCCGCCGCCTGCATCGGTGCCTGCCGGGCCCTTCACCTTCAAGGCGCCAGCCACGCGCAGGGTGACGCCCATCCTCCCCCCGCCGACGCCCGAGCTTCCGGCGGAAGCACCGTCGGCGGAAACGCCCGCCGCAGAGCCGCGCCTCGTCGAAGCAGGAGCCGACGGGGCTCATGAATCCCATGTCACCTCGGCGCCGCCTGAGCCTCGGGAACGTTCTGAGGCCAGCGAGCCGCCGCTCGCCACGGCCGTGGAGGCATCGCCGTCTGTTGAAATCATCCCTCTTTCTGCGGTGTTGGCCGCCGAAGAGGCAGCGTTGCCGCTGCCGCGCGAGCCGGAGCCGGTCGTCACGGCGGAGGCAGAGCCACTTGCCGAAGCAGCGCCCCCCCTGGCCGCACCGGCGGCCGAGGAGAACATTGCTGCCCCGGCCAGCGAGCCCGCCTCCCCGGCAGCGTTCACGGAACCCACAGTTTCTGCTTCGCCGGCGGAGGATTCAGTTCGTGCGGTTGCCGAGACCGCGCCGGCAGAACCAGCGAAACTTCTCGCGCCCTCGAGCGCCGAGGCCGCGGCTCCGACGGAAGCTCCGGCGCCCGCCGAAGCGCCAGTCGCGGCCACCGCGCCGGCGGCGCCCGCCGAGACTCCGGCCAACGCGTCGCCCGAGATCGCTGCGCCGAACACCACCGCGGCTCCCTTGCCCGACGTGCTCGATCACCTCGACGAGGTGGTCTTCGCCGCGTCCGTGCCCGAGGCGCGCGTGCTTTTCTTGTCCCGCCCCGCCGAGCGCCTCACCGGCCGGCCCAACTCGGACTTCGAGTTCCAGCCCGCCCTGTGGCGCGAGCTTTTCCACGCCGACGACCACCCCGCGTTGCGGCGCGCCCTGGGATCGCTGCTCGAGGAAGGACGCGCCGAGTTTTCCGCCCGCCTCCTGCGTCCCGCCGGCGAGCCCGCCTGGGTGCAAGGCCGCGCGTGGGTGGCCCAACGCGCGGGTGAGGACGGCACGCCCGAGCGCATCGAGGGCGTGCTGCGCGACGTGTCCGAGCGCCGCCGCGCCGAGGAAGCCCTCCGCGCCTCCGAGGCCAAGTTCCGCGACATGGCGCTGAACACCCCCGGCGTCGTCTTCCAATGGAACGAGCGCGAGGACGGCCAATCCGGCTTCGTGTATGCCTCGCCGCGGCTTTACGAGGTCTTCGGCATTCCCACCGAGGACGCGCGCACGCTGGTGGACAAGCTGCACGAATCCGACCGCGAGCGCTGGCGCGAGTCGCTTGCCGCCGCGCGCGCCAACCCCGGCCCGTGGACCTTCGAGGGCCGCCTCCATTGCCCCGACGGCCAGTTGCGCTGGATGTCCTGCGCGGCCAAGCCCGTGCGCTACTCGCCCGGCGACCTGCTTTTCAACGGCGTGATGCTCGACATCACCGAGCGCAAGCGCGCCGAGGAACAATTCCGCGCCTCCGAGGAGCGCTTCCGCCTCGTGCTCCAGGCCTCCAACGACGGCATCTGGGACTGGGACCTCGCCCGCCGCGAGATCTATCTCTCGTCGCGCTGGGCCGAGATGCTCGGCTACACGCGCGAAGAAGTCGGCTCCTCGCCGCGCGCCCTGCTGCGCCTCCTGCACCCGGACGACCGCCGCGTGGCTGCCGACGCCCTGCGCGCGCACCTCGCCCGTCGTGAGCCCTTCGTCATCAACACGCGCTACATGCACCGCGATGGCAGCGTGCGCTGGTTCCTGTGCCGCGGCGACGCCCAGCGCGACGCCGACGGCCGCCCCGTGCGCATCGTGGGCATCCACACCGACATCACCGCCGCCAAGAAGACCGAGGCCGCCCTGCGCGCCGCCAAGGAATCCGCCGAGGCCGCCGAGCGCTCGAAGAACGAGTTCCTCGCCGTGATGTCGCACGAGATCCGCACGCCGATGAACGGCATCCTCGGCTTCACCGACCTCCTCACCGGCACGGAGCTGGACGAGGAGCAGCAGGAATACGTCTCCACGATCCGCTCCTCGGGCGACTCGATGATGTCGCTGCTCAACGACATCCTCGACCTTTCCGAGATCGAAGCCGGCGGCGTGCAATTGGACAACCGCCCCTTCGACCTGCGTGGCTTCATGGACGAGCTGGTCGAGGCCCACCGTGCCAAGGCCGAGGAGAAGCAACTGCGCGTGAAGCTGGAGATCGATCCCGCCGCGCCCGACACCGTGGTGAGCGACGCCGATCGTCTCCGCCAAGTGCTCAACAACCTGGTGAACAACGCCATCAAGTTCACCGCCCACGGCGGCGTGGACCTGGAAGTGGCGCTCGCCGGCCGCGAGGGCGGTCCCGCCAGCAGCGGCCTGCCGCTGTGGTCGCTGGAGTTCCGCATCAGCGACACCGGCATCGGCATTCAGGCCGACCGTCTCGACCGCCTGTTCAAGCCCTTCTCGCAGGCCGATTCCTCCTCCACGCGCCGCTACGGCGGCACCGGCCTGGGCCTCGTGCTCGCCCAGCGCATCTGCACGCTGCTCGGCGGCTCGATCCGCGCGCGCTCCGAGGTGGGCAAGGGCTCCGTGTTCTCCTTCGTGCTCGCGCTTCCCGGCGAAAAGAAAGAGGCCGCTCCCGCCGAGCCCGTCGCCACCGATGCCCCACCGCCCGTCGCTCCCGAGCCGGCCGCGCCCGCCGGTCCGCGTTTGCTCGTGGCCGAGGACAACCCGGTGAACCAAAAGCTCGTGCGCGCCATGCTGCGTCGCCTGGGCCTCGTGGCCGACTACGCGCTCAACGGCGTCGAAACCCTCCAGATGATGGAGAAGACGCGCTACGACCTGATCCTCATGGACGTGCACATGCCCGCCATGGACGGCCTGATGGCCGCCCGCCGCGTGCGCGAGGACGAGAAGATGCGCGCCGACGGCCGCCGCGCCTACATCATCGCCCTCACCGCTGATGCCATGCCCGGCGACCGCGAGAAGGCCCTGGAAAGCGGCGTGGACGATTACCTCACCAAGCCCTTCAAGCAGCAGGACCTATCTGACGCCATCACCCGCGCCCGCGCCACGCTCGGCATGGCGTGAGGCCTCCTGGCAGCGCGGGCATTCCCGCTGCATCGTTCCGCCATGAGCACGATCACCGCCTTCTTGAAGCCTGACGCCGAAGGTTTCCTGCGTGTGCCAGTCCCGGCCGAACTGCGTAACCAAGAGTTCCGTGTGGAGGCTACTCCGAGCGTCGCCGAGACCAAGGCACCCGACTCAACTGAGGACCGAGCGGAAGCCGTCCGCGAATGGGCTCGACACGCCAGGGGAAGCGTTCGTTTGCAACCGGGGGAAACCGAAGACGATGTGCGCATGGCCTACTACCGCCAGAAATACGGCCCCTTGCCCTGACGTTTCGTGACGAAAGTCCTGCACGACATCAACGTTCTGTTGGATGTCATCCTCGACCGTGAGCCGTTTTACGATGAAAGCTTGGCGGCGATTATGCGCGCGAGTAGACCCGATATGAGGGGCTTCATCGCCTGGCACGGGCTGGCGACCGCATATTACTTCGCCCGCCGTGGTAAGTCGGAGGCGGAGGCACTTCGCGAAGTGGATCGAATGTTGAGTTGGGCGCGTGTTATCACCTCGGGCGATGCCGAAACGCATCGCGCTCGTGCGCTGGCAATGCCAGATTTCGAGGACGCCATGCAGGCCGCCGCCGCGGAAGCGTGCGGAGCCGATTGGATCATCACACGCGATGCGGCCGGCTTCCGCGGCAGCCCGGTGCCGGCGATCTCGCCCGGCGAATTCCTCCAGCGCTTCCCGCTGCCGGCTGGCCAGCTGTAGGGAGCGCTGGCTGAAGCCACCCCCGCGCCTTGCCGCGCGGGGCTTTCTCCCTTTCCTCTGGCCCCCGCGCCATGAACTACAAAGACACGCTCCTGCTCCCGAAGACCGCCTTCCCCATGAAGGCCGACCTCGTGAAGCGCGAGCCCGAGATCCTCGCCCGCTGGCAGCGGGACGACATCCACGCCCGCGTCCGCCAAGCCCGCGCCGGCGCGCCCAAGTATCTTCTCCACGACGGCCCGCCCTTCGCCAACGGCGACGTCCACATGGGCACCGCCCTCAACAAGGTTCTCAAGGACCTCGTCGTGAAGTCCCAGACGATGCTCGGCAAGGACGCGCCTTTCGTCCCCGGCTGGGACTGCCACGGCCTGCCCATCGAGTTCAAAGTCGTCAAGGAAGCGCGCGGTCTTTCCGCCGTCGAAGTGCGCCGCCGCTCGGAAGAACTGGCGCGCAAGTTCGTCGGCGTGCAGCGCGCCCAGTTCGAGCGCCTCGGCGTCTTCGGCGACTGGCACCATCCCTATCTCACGCTCGATCCCGCCTACGAGGCCGAGATCATCCGCGCCTTCGGCCAATGGGTCGAACTCGGCCTCGTGTATCAATCCAAGAAGCCCGTCTATTGGAGCACCGGCGCGCTCACCGCTTTGGCCGAGGCCGAGGTGGAATACCAGGACCGCATCTCGCCGGCCATCTACGTGAAGTTCCCCGCCCAAACCGGCCGCTTGGCGGAATTGGACGCCCGTCTCGTCATCTGGACCACCACTCCGTGGACTCTGCCGGCCAATCTCGGCATCTCGCTCCACCCCGATCTCCCCTACTCCGCCCGCCCGTGGCGCGACCCAAAGACCGGCACCACCGAAGTCCTCGTCGTCGCCGACGGCCTCACCGAATCCTTCGCCCGCGAAACCGGCCTCGAGCCCATCGGCGACGCCCTCTGGCAATTCCAAGGCCGCGAAGTCGATAACGAGAAGGCCACCCATCCCTTCCTGCCGCGCACGTCGCTGCTCATGGTCGGCGACCACGTCACGCTGGACGCCGGCACCGGCCTCGTCCACACCGCGCCCGGCCACGGCGCCGACGACTACAACATCGGCCGCCGCTACGGTCTCGCCGTCCTCTCACCCGTCGACGACCTCGGCCGCTACACCGAGGAATGCCAGATCCCCGAGCTTGTCGGCCACAACGTCTTCGAGGCCAACCCGCGCATCGTCGCCATGCTCAAGGAGCACGGCGCCCTCATCGGCGACGCCCACGAGCACCACCACACCTATCCGCACTGCTGGCGCTCGAAGGTGCCCATCATCTTCCGCGCCGTGGAGCAATTCTTCCTGCGCATCGAGGATCTCCGCGCCCGCGCGCTCGATGCCATCAAGGAGGTCGATTGGATCCCCGCGTGGGGCGAGCGCCGCATCGCCGGCACCGTCGAGTCGCGCCCCGACTGGTGCATCTCCCGCCAACGCTCGTGGGGCGTGCCCATCCCCGTCTTCTACGACGAGCACGGTGCCCCCGTGCTGCGCGCCGATTGGATCGAGACCGTCGCCCAGGTCGTCGCCGAGAAAGGCACCAACGTGTGGTTCGACCCTTCCGATCACACCCTCAACGAGCGCCTCAACCTCCCCGCCGGCTACACCCGCCGCCCCGACACGCTCGACGTGTGGATCGACTCCGGCGTGAGCTGGCTCGCCGTCGTCGAGAAGCGCATGCACCACGACGGCCCCGCCGACCTCTACCTCGAAGCCACCGACCAGCACCGCGGCTGGTTCCAGTCCTCGCTCATCACGAGCGTCTCCCTACGCGGCCGCTCGCCCTACAAGCAGTGTCTCACCCACGGCTTCGTGGTGGACGACGACTCGCGCAAAAAGATCTCCAAGTCCGCCCAAGGCCAGGGCGGCTACCAAAAGCCCACCGAAGCCTCCTACTTCTACAACAAATACGGCGCCGACATCGTGCGCCTGTGGGTCAGCAGCGTCCTCTTCACCGACGAAGTCCCCTTCGGCGAAGAATCCTTCGCGCGCCTCACGGATACCTACCGCCGCCTGCGCAACACCCTGCGCATCCTCCACGGCAACCTTGCCGGCTTCGACCCCGCGCAACACGCCGTCCCCGCCGCCGACCTCCCCTTCGCGGACGCGTGGATCATGCACCGCCTCGGCGAAGTTACCCGCGTCTGCCGCGAGGCCTACGCCAAGCACGAATTCCACCGCGTGTATCACGCCGTGAACCAATTCTGCGCCGTGGACCTTTCCTCGCTCTACGTGGACCTCACCAAGGACCGCCTCTACTGCGACCGCGCCGACTCCCCCCGCCGCCGCGCCACGCAAACCGTGATGCACCACGCCCTCGGCGCGCTGTGCCGCCTCCTCGCCCCCATCCTCGCCTTCACCGCCGAGGAAATGTGGAGCCACTTCACCGGCGACCCCGCCCGCTCCGTCCATCTCGAAGACTTTCCCCGCGAGGACGAATTCGCCGCCCCGCACGCCGCCGAAAGCGCCGCCTTCGTCGCCCGCCTCCTCCCGCTGCTCGAAACCATCGCCCGCGCCATCGAGCCCGCGCGCCAAGCCAAGACCATCGGCTCCTCCTTGGAAGCCGCTGTCACCCTGGAGATCGCCGACGCCGAATTGCTCGCCGCCCTGCGCGGC
>CALMOL010000287.1 GCA_937871685.1 uncultured Verrucomicrobiota bacterium | reverse complement strand
ACCTTGGCGGCTTGGAGGGCCGCGCGGGCGGCGCCAGGCGCGGCGTCGCCCCGGGTGCGGCGCGCGCGGCCGAGCGCCGAGCGGGCGCGCATCAGGTCGGACTGGAGGCGGGCGCGCACGCCCGGCGCCAGGGCGGGATTCGCCATTCGCCACAGCCGGCCGCGCACCACGAAATAGCGGCCGTCCGGCGTGACCGGGAAGGGCGGCGGCGGATGCTCGGGCGGCGCGGCCATGACGAGGGCGGCGGCTCAGGCGAGGCGCTTGGTCATCCGCACGAGCGGCAGCAGCACGCCGCCGGGCAGCGGCGCCTCGAGGCGCCCGGCCTCGCGCCAGCCGCCCGCGGCGTAGAGCGGCACGCCGGCCAGCGTGGCCACGAGGATGCCCTCGCGGAAGCCGGCCGCGCGCGCCGCCGCCTCGCTGGCATCGAGGATGGCGCGACCGATCCCCCGGCGCGCCCAGTCGGGCCGCACGAAGAATGCGCGGACGCGGGCTGAGTCGCGCGCGGGGTCGAGGAGCGCCTCGCCCGCGGCGTGGAAATCATCGCTGCCGAACTCGGCCTGGCGCCGGCTCCATCCGCCGCACCCCACGATCCCGGCGCCCGGGGCCTCGGCCACGAAATACGTGCCGTCGGAGATGAGCTGCCGGTCCACGCCGAAGGCCGTGCCGAGGGCGGCCTCGCGCTGCGCGGACGAATACGTGTCCGCCTGCAGGCCATGCACCGAGAGGGAAATCAGGCCTGCCAGCGCCGGGATGTCGCCGGGCTTCGCGAGCCGAAGGGCAAAGGCTTCGCGCATGGGTGGCCGAGACGACGGGCGTCAGTGCATGCAGCCCATGTAGATCTTCGTCCGCTTCGCGTAGGCGGAAGGGATGAATTGCTTGAACCGCGCCACGGCCGCCGCGGCCTCCTTCGGGTCGTCGTAGATGCCGGCCACGACCATGTAGAGGCCCGACGCGAAGCCGGGATAGGCATCCGAGCGCTCGACGGAAAGGTAGCCGGCCTTCTGCTCGTCCGACTCGGCATTGTAGCGCCGGGCCACGTAGGAGCCGGCATAGGTGGGATCGGGATCGTTGTCGGGCAGGATCAGGCCGCGCTTCCGGTCGAACTTCATCCCGCGCAGGGAGAAGGGCAGGCCGGACCGGCGCGCCACGTCCTGCGCCTCCTTCTGCGCCGGGGCGAAGGCTTTGTAGCAGCCGAGGATCACGACGGTCTTCTCCGACTCGAATTGCGCCGGATCGAGCTCCTCCGCGCGGGCGGCGGTGGTAGCGGCTAAGATCAGCGCGAGGAAAGGCAGCAGGATTTTCATGGGAGGATGATTTGACGCCACCTTGCCCTCCGCCGGCATGCGCTCAAGCGCTGAAGCCGCCGTCGATGTTCAGGTGCGCGCCGGTGACGAAGCCGGCCTCCGGCCCCGCGAGGTAGGCGACCATCGCGGCGACTTCGTCCACGTGGCCGTAGCGCGGCAGCGCCATCATCTTCTTGAGCGACTCGGCGAAGTCGCCGTCGGCCGGATTCATGTCCGTGTCCACGGGGCCGGGCTGCACGTTGTTCACGGTGATGCCGCGCGGGCCGAGGTCGCGGGCGAGGCCCTGCACGAGGCCGTGAAGGGCGGACTTGCTCATCGCGTAGGTGGCGCCGCCGGCCATGGGCATGCGCTCGGCGTTGGTGCTGCCGATGTTGATGATGCGGCCGCCGTCGGCCATGTGTCGGGACGCCGCCTGCGCGGCGACGAAGACCGCGCGCACGTTGATGGCGAAGCAGCGGTCGAAGTCCGCGAGCTTCATCTGGTCCAGCGGCGCGAAGGGCGCGATGCCCGCGTTGTTCACGAGGATGTCGAGGCCGCCGAGTTCCTTGGCCGCGCGCTCCACGGCGGTCGTCACCGCGGCGGCATCGGCGCTGTCGGCCTGGATGGCAAGGGCGCGGACGCCGAGCGCCTGCGCTTCCTTCGCGACTTCCTCGGCCTTGTCCGGTGAGGACGTGTAGGTGAGCGCCACGTCGGCGCCCTCGCGGGCGAGACGTTTCACGATGGCGGCGCCGATGCCGCGGCTTCCGCCGGTGACGAGGGCACGCTTGTTCTTCAGGGGTTGGTTCATGGGCAAACGCTAGCCAGGAACCGGCTCAAGGCCTTGCGACAAGTCCGGCACGCGCGTCCGTCCGAAAGCACATCGCCACGGCGAAGGTCACCAGCGTGCCGAAGAGGATGCGCCAGGGGAACTCGATCACCGGCAGCCACGCGGGCTGCGCGTAGAGCTTCGCGCCGAAGATGGCGGCCACGTCGTTCGGCAGGCCGCTCAGGATGGCCACCGAGACGAAGCCGAGGATCATCGCGAGGACGTTGCCCCGGTCCGAGCCGCGCGTGCGGGTGAGCATGCCCACGAGGAACACGCCGAGCAGCGAGCCGTAGGTGTAGCCGAAGATCCCGAGCGCGATGGGGATGATGCGCGACTTGGGATGCAGGATCACGAAGTAGGCGGTGGCCGCGGCGACCACGATCATGAGGATCGAGAAGATCGCGGTGCTCGCGCGCACCACGCGGAGGCTGTCGGCGTCGCCGCCGCCCCGGCGCTGGAAATACGGCTCGTGCCAGTCGCGAGTCCAGCTCGTGGCCAGGGCGTTGAGCGCGGTGGAGAGCGAGCCCATCGCGGTGGCGAAGAAGCCGGCGATGAGCAGGCCGCGCATCCCCGGCGGCAGGCCGGTGAGGATGTAGTAGCCGAATTTCTCGTTCATCTTTTCCGGCAGGCCCGGGTCGGGGTTCACCTGGTAAAAGACCCACAGCAGGATGCCGATGGTCAGGAACACGAGGACCACGGGCAGGTCGGCGAGGCCCGAGAGGACGAGCGAGAGCTTAGCGCGGCGCGCGTCCTTGGCGGTGAGCATGCGCTGCACCATGTCCTGGTCGGTGCCGTGCGTGGCCATCGTGGTGAACGTCGAGCCGAGCAGCGCGGTCCAGAGCGTGTATTCGGACTCGAGCACCGTCTTCACGTTGGCCCAGAAGCCGGCGGCCGGATCGGTGCCGAGGTCGATGAAGCGGAGGTCGGCCGGCGCCTGGAGCCGGGCCGAGATGGCGTCCCAGCCGCCGGGGATTCCCTTGTAGAGCAGGAAAATGGCCCCCAGCGCGGAGCCGAACATGATCACGGCCTGGATCACGTCGGTCCAGATGACCGCCTTGATGCCGCCGAGCATCGTATAGACGGTGGTCAGCACGACCACGAAGGTGATCGCCGCGAGATAGATCAGAAACTCGCCGCCGGGCCCGGGCCGCGCGCCGGTGCCCAAGGTCCACGCGAGCACCAGGATGATGGCTGCCACGTAGAGGCGCGTGCCCGAGGCCAGCACGCGCGTGACGAGGAACACGGCGCTGGCGGCGTTCTTCGAGGTCGCGCCGAAGCGCACGGTGAGGAACTCGTAGATCGAATAAACGTTGTAGCGGTAGTAGGGCCCGATGAAGACGCCGGCGACGATGATCCGCGCCAGGATCGTGCCGATGGCGAGCTGGAGGTAGGTGAAGTTCCGCAGCGAGTAGCCCTCGCCCGGCGTGCCGAGGAAGGTGCCCGCGCTGGTCTCGGCCGCGATGATCGAGGCGAGCACGGCCCACCAGGGGATCTGCCGCCCGCCGAGGGCGAAGTCATGGAGCGACTCCTCCTTCCGCCCCATCCGCAGCCCGATGGTGATGATGGCGACGAAATAGGCGGCGATGATGAGGGCGTCGAGCGCCCAGGTGGAAGGCATGCGGAACGAGGATCAAAGATGGAAAATCGAAGATCGAAGAAGGCGATCTTCAGGGCCGCCGACGGAGCAGGCGCGCAAACAGCAGGCCCGCGCCAACCAAGGCGAGCCGTGCCAACGGCCGCGGCGCAGCCAGCCTGCGCATGAACAGGGGCAGCGAGGGGCGGTCCGGCAGCTTGGGGGGTGGCGCGTAAAGCATCGGCGGAGTTACCCGCGCGAGGAAGCCAGCGCAACACGCTCCCTCGCGCACCCGTTCACCTGCCGCAGCAGCGCTCCCTCCGGCCAACTCCGCCCGCCGACCTAGCCAAATGGTTCAACGAGCTCTCATTTTGCCGCGTCGTTCGGCTGTTTTGGGAGGTCGCTGGGCCGTTTCGAGAGGTCGCTGGGCTGTTTTGGAAGGTCGCTGGGCTGTTTCGAGAGGTCGCTGGGCTGTTTTAGGAGGTCGTTGCGCTGTTTCGAGAGGTCACTGGGCTGTTTTAGGAGGTCGCTGGGCTGTTTTGGAAGCTCGTTGCGCTGTTTCGAGAGGTCACTGGGCTGTTTTAGGAGGTCGTTGCGTCATTTTGGGAGGTCGTTGAACAGTTTGTCGGGGTCTTTGGGCGTTTTGACGGGGAGTTTGAGCCGTTTGACAAGGTCGTGAAACTTTGGTGGCAGCACTGCTCCAGAAGGCGAACGCCGACGCCCTGCGGATCTGACTAAAACTTGGACGGGCCACGGATTTGAGAAGCCGGTTCGGGGAAGCGGCCAGAGTCCTCCCCTCCCCTGGCGACGGAAGCGGAAAAGTGAGCCGGGCACTTTGCGTTCGTGGTCCCCGTGTGTTCGTGGTGATCGTTTCTGCTCGCGCCCGCCTCGATGGACCTCCTCGCCTCTCTACCAACCCACAAGCTCCTTATCGGCGTCGTCCATCTCCTCCCCCTGCCGGGTGCGCCGCGCTGGGGCGGCGACCTCGACGCCGTCCTTGCCGCGGCCCGCGCGGACGCCGTGGCCTATCGCGAGGGCGGCGCCGACGCGGTGGTCGTGGAGAACTTTGGCGACGCTCCCTTTGCCCGCGGTGCGGTGCCGGCCGAGACGGTAGCCGCGATGGCCGTGGCCGGCGCGGCGGTGCGCGAGGCTCTCGATGGCGCGCTCCCGCTGGGCTTCAACGTGCTGCGCAACGACGCCGGGGCCGCGCTCGCGCTCGCGGCGGCCTGCGGCGGATCCTTCATCCGCGTGAACGTGCTTACCGGCGTGATGGTCACCGACCAGGGCATCATCGAGGGCGACGCCCACGCCGTGCTCCGCCGCCGGCAGGCGCTCGGCCTCGCGCCGGAGCGCGCGCGCATCCTGGCCGACGTGCACGTGAAGCACGCCCGGCCGCTGGGCGACTTCTCCATCGAGGAATCCGCGCACGACACCCACGAGCGCGGCCTGGCCGATGGGTTGGTGGTCACCGGCGTGGGCACCGGCCGCGCGGCGGACCCGAGCGACCTGGCCCGCGTGCGCCGCGCGTGTCCCGGCGCCCGCATTTTCCTCGGCTCGGGCGCGACGGTCGAGTCGCTTCCGTATTACCTCGGCTTGGCGGACGGGTTCATCGTCGGCTCCTCGCTCAAGCGCGATGGACTGCTTGACCAGCCCGTGGACCCATCGCGCGTAACCGCGCTGCGGCAGGCGCTGGACGCGGGGTGAGCCGGAAGATGCCCTACCACGGGGACCTTACCCGCCCAGCAACCAATCCGCGGTGCGGCCGGCGGCCCCCTGGTGACGGGCCAGCACCTCGACGCCGCGGAGCGCGCGGGCGCGGCCGGCGGCGGGGTCGGCGAGGAATTCCGCCGCCGCGGCGCGCACGCCTTCCTCGTCGGCGGCCTGCACGAGAGAGCCGGCGTCCACGAGGGCGCGCGTGAGGTCGGCGAAGTTTTCCATGCGGGGGCCGCACACCGCCGGCACGCCCGCGGCGAGCGGCTCGGCCGGGTTCTGGCCGCCGGTCGCGCCCTCGGCGAGGCTCTTGCCGACGAAGGCCGCGCCAGCCAGCGGATACCAGTCGCGCAGCTCGCCGGTGGAATCGAGCAGCAGCACGTCCGGCGGCGAAAGGTAGGTGAAGCGCGGGTCCAGTTCCGAGCGGCGCACGATGGACAGCCCGGCCGCCTCCAGTTCCGCGAGCACCGCCGCCGCGCGCTCGACGTGGCGTGGCGCGATCATCAGCAGGAGCGCAGGGAACTTCTCGCGGAGGCGAAGAAAGACCCGGGCCAGCATCTGTTCCTCGCCCGCGTGCGTCGAGCCGCCGAGCAGCACGGGCCGCAAGGGCGAGCCGTCGCGCGGCTGCACGCCGCTGTCGCCGAGAAGCTTGGCGAACTCTTGAGGGCGGGAGGAAGGCGGCGAGGCGTCAGGCATGGCGTCAGCAAGGGATTCGCCGGGGCGGGCTTCGTCGAGCTTGATGGAGCCCGTCACGCGCGCGCGGTCCGGCGGCACGCCGAGCGCGGACCAGCGGGCCACGTCCGCCGCCTCGGGCACGCCGACTCCCGCCAGGAGGCGAAACACCGGCCCGGCGAGCGCGCGGAAGCGGCGGAACCTTTTTTCCGAGCGCGGTGAAAGGCGCGCGTTGACGAGGTGCGCGGGGACGCCGCGGCGGCGCGCGGCGGCCAGCCAGTTCGGCCAGGCCTCGGCTTCCACGAGCACGAGCCGCGCGGGAGAGAAGGCATCGAAGGCCCGCCGCACCACGGGCGGGAAATCCACCGGCGCGTAGCACACGGGCACGTCGGGCGGCAGCCGCTCCTCCGCGAGCGCGCGGCCCGTGGTCGTGGTGGTGGTGACGACGAGCGGCAATCCCGGCTGGCGCGCGCGCAGGGCGGCCACGAGCTTGAGCGCCACGAGCATCTCGCCCACGCTGACGGCGTGGATCCACCAGCGGCTGGACTCGGCGGCAAGGCGGGCGCGCAACTCGGGCGGATAGTTCCCGAATCGCTCGCCGAGGCCGCGCCGCCAGTTCCCGCGCCGCCGCGCGCGGACGATCCAGCCCGGCAGCAGCGCGAGGAGCGCGAAGGGGAGAAGGAGATTGTAGAGGGCGCGAGGGAGCACGGAGCCAGCACGGTGAAGCTACGACGCGCCGGGGCCAAGGCGAGATGCGAGAGGCTGCGGAAGGTCTTTATGGAGCGCGGGGGGCTTGCTCCCGCTTTCAACGCGGCAACGACACCGGCCGAGGGGCGGGTCAACGTTCGGCCGCGCCGCCTTGGGGGTTAAAACGTGTCAAGAGCAGGAGCAAGCTCCCGCCCTCCATAAAGACCTGCCGCAAGCTCTGCCTACACCGCCAGCAGCTCGCGCTGCCAGGGCAGGAGCGTGGCTTCGGGCGGCTCGTCGCGGTAAGCCAGGCCCTCGATTACGGCACGAGAGGCGATCAGGGTCGGGTCCAGGTCGAGATCGGTGGCCGCTTCGTCGCGGCGCTTCTTCAGCTCGCCCATGCGGGCGTCCATGTCGGCGGTGGGGCGCTTGCCGTGGCCGCGCGGGCGGGGCGGCCATTCCTCGGGCGGAAGGGCCATCGCGCGCTCCACGGCCTCATGGAAGCGCCGCAGCCGCGGGCCGCGCACATGCCGCCACGCGGGCGGCTTGCCGCCGCCGTCGAGATGGCGCGCCACGGTGAGCAACTCCTCGTTGCGCAGGATGTGGAAGGGCGGCCGGTCGGCCTCGGAGGCCTCGGCGTCGCGCCATTGCCAGAGGGCGCGCAGCAGGGCGGAGGCGCGCCCGCGCAGGGATCCCGCGCCCTGGATGCGCCAGGCGTCCTCGTCGCGCGTGCGTTCGTCTTCGGAGGCGCGCACGTTCTCGATGAGCCGGGAGCAGGATTGCTCGAACCACGCGCGCCGGCCCTTCTCGCGCAGCTGACGGTCGAGGATCGCCTCCAGCTCGAAGAGGTAGCGCGTGTCCATCTGCGCGTAGGCGATCATCTGCGCGGTGAGCGGGCGGCGCGCCCAGTTCGCCTTCTGCGAGGCCTTGGTCATCGCCACGCCAAACTCCTCTTGCACGAGCGCGGCCAGGGAGAAGGTGCGCCGGCCCACCAGCCGCGCGGCGATCATGGTGTCGAAGATCTCGGCCGGCACGAAGCCGGCGGTGCGCTTCATCAGGCGCAGGTCGTAGTCGGCCCCGTGCAGCAGCAGCGGCTTGCCCTCCAGCGCGGCGAAGAAGGGCGCCAGCGTCATCGCGCCGGCCAGCGGGTCGAGCAACGTGCAGGCCGAGGGCTCAGCCGGCAGCGTGACCTGGACGAGGCAGAGCTTCTCGCGGTAGCAGTGGAGGGAGTCGGCCTCGGTGTCGAGCGCCACGCGGGGCGCGGCGGCGACTCCGGGGAGAAAAGCGGCAAGGGCTTCGGGAGTGTCGATCATCGCGAGTCGCCGCGGAGGCGGGAAAAGATCCAAGCTTCAGGCTTCAAGCGTCAAGGAAGGCCCGAAAAGGGGGAGAGGGTGAAATTATTTGAAGCGCAGGAGCGGTGGGTTCTCCGGCCCTTCGGCCTTGGGCCCTTCCCGCTTCCTTGAAGCTTGGAGCTTGAAGCTTTCAGCCTTCATTGCCGCAGGCCCTTTAGCAGGAGCTCGGCGTTGTTTTGCGTGGCGTTGATGTTGCGGAGGAGCACCTCCATCGCTTCGATGGTGGGGAGCTGCACGAGCTGGCGGCGCAGCGAGGAAACGAGGTCGAACTCCTTCGGGTGGAAAAGGAGCTCGTCGCGGCGCGTGCCGGACTTCACGATGTGGATGGCGGGGTAGAGGCGCTTGTCGGACAGGGCGCGGTCGAGGTGGATCTCCAGATTTCCGGTGCCCTTGAACTCCTCGAAGATCACCTCGTCCATGCGCGCGCCGGTGTCGGTGAGGCAGGAAGCGAGGATGGTGAGCGAGCCGCCCTCCTCCGTGTTGCGCGCGGCGCCGAAGAACTTGCGCGGCCGGATGAGGGCCTTCTGCACCACGCCGCCGGACATCAGACCGGCCTTGGGGCCCTGCATGTTGTTGAAGCCGCGCGTCAGGCGCGTGAGCGAGTCGAGCAGCACGACCACCGGCTTGCCCAGCTCGACGAGGCGCTTGGCGCGCTCGAAGACCATCTCGGCGATCTGCACGTGGCGCGTGGGCGGCTCGTCGAAGGTGGAGGAGTAGATTTCGGCCGAGTTGCCGAGCTCGCGGCGGAAATCCGTAACCTCCTCGGGGCGCTCGTCCACGAGCAGGAGCATGAGCGTGATGTCGGGCGATCCGGCCGCGATGGCGTGGGCGATCTGGCGGAGCAACACCGTCTTGCCGACGCGCGGCGGGGCGAGAATCAGCCCGCGCTGGCCGCGGCCGAGGGTGGCAAGGAGGTCGAGCGTGCGGGCGGTCGGCGGCTTGTATTTGGCGCTCTCGAGGACAATGCGCTTGTTGGGGAAAAGCGGGGTGAGCTGCTCAAAGACCACGGGCGGGCGCCATTCGTCCACGCGCTGGCCCTCGACGGTCTCGACGCGGTCCACCGCGAGGGCCTTCTCGCCGCCGCCGCGGCCCAGGCGCAGGATGCAGCGCAGGCGCAGGCCCGGGCGCAGGCCGAGCGCCTTGATGGCCGGCATGGGGACGGTGACGTCCTCCGGCGTGGGCATGAAGTTGAACTCCGGCCAGCGCAGGGTGCCGGGGAAGTGCGGCATTTCCGGCGGCTGCTCCAGCACGCCATCGGCGCGCACCAGCGTGCCGGCGATGAGGTAGGCGCGCACGAGGTCGGCCACGAGGGCGTGCCGGCCGCGCGGCGGGAAGGAGCGCACGCGCATCTCGTCGGCGGCCTTGATGAGCTTGGGCATCGGCAGGCGCTGGAGCGCGTTGAGGTCGGCCTCCTCGGGCGCGTAGGTCTTCGGGGGCGGCGGCGCGTTCGGCGCAGGCGCGGCGGGAGAAGCAGCGGCAGGGGCTGTCTCAGGAGCGGCTTCGGCAGTGGGAGCTGGCATGGGAAAAGGAATGGGCGAGAGGTGAAAAGTGGGGGGAGAAGAGGGAAGATGCGCGAAGACGACGTGGCCGCTGGCCCGAGGGGCCGGCCCGCCAGGAACCCGGCGTGGACTCAGCGCTCCCCGGCCGCGGCAAGCGCGCGGAGGTGGGCGAGGAGGAGGTCGGTCTGCGCATGGAGGGCGGACTCGGTGGAGTCGTTCCAGATCACGTGCTGGGCGCGGGCGGTCTTTTCACCGAGCGGAAGCTGGCTGGCGATGATGCTCCGGGCAGTGGGCTCCTCCATGCGCCGGATTTCCATCAGCCGGCGGACTTGGGTTTCCACCCGGCAGCCCACCACCGCCACGCGCGGGAGGTGGGCTTCCGCCCCTGTTTCAAAGAGAAGCGGAATGTCGAGGATTAGAAAGGCATCCGGCCGGGAGCGCAAGTGTTCTTCCGCCAATGACAGCCAGGTGGCCCGGATGCGCGGGTGAAGGATGCCCTCCAGGGCGCGCTTGGCCGCCGGGTCGGCAAAGACGCGCGCCCGCAGGGCGGGCCGGTCCACGCGGCCGGCGGCATCGATCACGCCGGGGCCGAAGGCGGCGCGCAGCTCGGCGCGCACGGCGGGGTCATCGTCCACGAGACGGCGCGCCTCGCGGTCGGAGTCGAAGACGCGCGCGCCGAGCGCGGCGGCGAGCCGGGCGGTGACGGTGGACTTGCCGGAGGCGATGCCGCCGGTGAGGGCGAGGAGCATGGGAAGAACGCTCACCAGCCGATCCGGCGGATGCTTGGGATGGCGTCGAAATGTGTGTCGCGGCTGACCACGGGCATCCCATGCTCGACGGCGAGGGCAGCGATCCAAAGGTCGTTGGAAGGCAGCACCCGACCGATCAGGCGCAACCGGTGACGGACCGTCGCATCATGCCGGGAAGTTTCCGCGCCTGCATCACTGGTCAACCACGCCCCCTCACTTCTTCGGCAGCAGCGGCAGGGGGCCGGGGGGCTTCACGTAGTCCTGCACGATCTCCTCCTTCTCCTCCTCCTCCTCGCGGTTGATGAGGGGATTGCCGGCGGGATCGAGCAGGCGGGCGGTCACGAAGATGATGAGGTTGCGCTTGAGGCTCTGGTCCACCTCGGAGCGGAACAGGCGGCCCACCAGCGGGATGTCGCCGAGCACGGGCACCTTGTCGCGCACGCGCTGCACGTCCTCGCGCACGAGGCCGCCGAGCACCACGGTGGAGCCATCATAGATGCTCACGCTGGTGGTCACCTTGCGCGTGGAGAAGATGGGCTGGTTGATCACGTTGGGCGTGATGACCACGGGAACCACTTGGCCGAGGATGTTCGTCGAGGTCGTCTGGATGGGGGAGCCGTAGTTGATGAAGCCGTCGAACTCGACGACCTGCGGCTGGAGATTGAGGTCGATGGTGAAGCCGTCCGCGCCCACCACCGGCTCGACCTCGAGGGTGACGCCCGTGTTGCGCTTCTCGAAGGCCGTGGGCGTGGTGGGCGTGACCGGGAAGGTGTTGCCGACCGACGTGGTGCCAACGGTGGAAACACCGGTGGGCAGGAGCGTGATGCCGCCGTCGTTGCGGAAGTTCTGCGGAATCTGCGGAGGCTGGAACTGCGTGGGGTAGATGAACTCGCGCACGATCTCGATGGTGGCCTTTTGGCCGCTTTTGGTCGTGACGCGCGGGGCGGAAAGGAGGTCGATGCCCTTCTTCTGGTTGAGGGCGCGGATGACCACCTGGAACTGCGGGTCGGTGAACACTCCGGCCACCGAGAAGATGCCTGGCGCCACCGCGGCGGGCGCGCCAGCGGTGCCGAAAAGGAGCGCGTCGATGGCGTTGCCTGAAATGGCGAACTGGCCGGAGCGATTGCTAGAGGTCACGCCACCGCCGCCAACGGGGGCGCCTGTCCTGGC
Source organism: uncultured Verrucomicrobiota bacterium (assembly GCA_937871685.1). Lineage (GTDB taxonomy): Bacteria > Verrucomicrobiota > Verrucomicrobiia > Chthoniobacterales > SZAS-18 > SZAS-18. The sequence continues at coordinate 321 of CALMOL010000287.1, read as the reverse complement.
ATCAATGAACGGAAAATTGGCGTTTGCAGCGGTGTTGCCGCCGCCAAAGAACACCTTCTTCGAACTCTGCCCCGGCAGGTTGAACTGGCCGAGCAGCCAGTCGAACGACAGTTCCTTGGAGTTGTTCTGCGTGATCTCGATGAACTTCGCCTCGATCTCGACTTGCTTGATCACGTCGCCGGCGGCCTGCTGCACGAGGGTCTCGATGAGATCAATGTTCTCCTGCGTGTTGCGCACCACGAGCTTGGAAGACGAGGGAATGAAGGTGGCCGAGGCGCCCTGCGGGAACTGCACGCCGTTCGCCTGGAGGAACTCCTGCGC
>CALMOL010000286.1 GCA_937871685.1 uncultured Verrucomicrobiota bacterium | reverse complement strand
CCGCTTTGTCTGCGTAGCCGCGGCTTTGATTCCAAAGCGGTGTCGCGCTGTCGCTTGCCACCGCACTCCAAAACGCGCCCGGCCTTCCGCAAGCCGCGGTCCGCGAATGCGACCACCTGAACCGAAAACGCGCTAGGCCGAGACAAGGCGGGCTTGACCGCCTACAGGGATCAGGCGGCTCGAGGCATCTGGCCTCGGAAATGACTTTTGCGCCGATGCGCGAAGAAACAAAGAAGTCTTCCAGACAAACTGGCGGTCTTCTATCCAACATTTCACATGCGCCGCGCGAAAAATCCGCCCCCGCGGCGCGCAATGCCGACCCTCTCCTGCGTAGAATCCCTCGCGCCCTCGGGACCTCCGGCGTGACGGATCCGCAGCCGCTCAACTTCGCGCGCGGCTGAAGCGGCCGGTGGCCGCGCCCCGGCCGTCCCAGCTGAGCCTCGTGCGATCTGCGCCCTCTCGGCCGCGTTCGTCACAAATTTACCTGCGCTCGTCACAAGCCGGTGGGCGGCGGGCAGCCGCGGGCTTCTTTCCGCGCCCATGCCTCCGCGCCCCGGCCGCGAGGCCCCGAAACCACCTCTCGACCCATGAAGACTCCCTTCCGCCTGCCGCCCCGCGCGCGCGATGCCGTCCACGGCCTCGCCCCGCAGCCACGAGCGCGAACGCGCCAACTCCCTTCGGCCCCACGCCCTTTCCGGGCGCTCTCGCGCCGCCTGTTGGCGTCCGCGCTCCTGCTCCTGGCGAGCACCCGCGGCAGCGCCCAATCCAGCCTGACCTGGGGGTCCAACGGCTCGGGCGTTCCCGCCGGCGGCAGCGGCTCCTGGAGCACCGCGGTGGCGGATTGGACGGCCGACAACGGCGCCACTTACCAAGCCTGGCCGACGAACGCGAATACCGTCGCGGTCTTCGCCGGCACCGCCGGCACGGTCTCCCTGGACAGCGCGGTCTCGGTGGGCGGGCTGACCTTCGGCGCGGACGGCTACGTCATTAATCCGACCGGGAGCAACGGCATCACCCTCGGCAACGATCCAAACGGCTTCTCTCCCCAGGTCACCTTCACGAACCCGGGCCAGACCGCCACCATCAACGCTCCCCTCGCCGGCAACTCCGGCCTCTATCTCGCCGGCGGGGGCACCTTGGTCCTCGGCGGCGCGAACCCCCTGACCGGCACCATCAGCTTGGCGCGAGCCGCCCTCACCGTGCTCGCGGCGACGGGATCGCTCAACGGCAACAACCTGGCCATGGGGAACGCCCTGTTCGCCACCGGCGGCGGCGGCGCCTTCACCCTCGACAACACGGGCGCGACCGGCGCCTCCGCCCAGTCCCTCGGCACCCTCTTCCTGTATGGCGGGGACGCCACCGTGACGACCAACCGCGTCGCCGCCCAGAACCTTTCGCTGACCATCGGCAACCAAAGCCGTTCCGTCGGCGCCACCGTCAACTACGTCGTCGCCGGCGGCGTCAACGGCACCACCAACGGAATCAGCCTCACCGGCGCGAGCCCCGGCTTCGTGGACCGCGGCACCTTCTTCGGCGGGAGCAGCTACGCCTGGAAAGATGGCGCCGGCTACCTGCGCGCCATCAGCTACGGCGCCGACGCCGGCACCGTCACCACGAGCGGCGCCGCCACCCTCACCGGCATACACATTCAGGCGACCGGCAGCATCACCGCCCAGGCCGCCGCCACCTTCTCCACGCTCCGGCTCAGCGGCGCCAGCAACCTCACCCTCGCCACCGGCGCCACCCTCACCGTTCCCGGCATCCTGAAGGCGGACGGCGGCTCCGCCACGATCAGCGGCGGCACCTCGATCCGTTCGGCCAGCAGCTCCGAGATGGTCATTCGCACCAATGCCGCCACCGATACCCTGACGATCAGCTCGGTAATCGCCGCCAACGGCTCCGGCGGCAACCCCCTGACCAAGACCGGCCTCGGCACCCTCATCCTCTCCGGCACCAACACCTACGCGGGCGGCACCTACCTGAACGCCGGCACCCTCAGCGTCGCCACCCTTCCCGCCGGAAACGGCAACAGCTCCATCGGCACCGGCGCCCTCTACTTTTCCGGCGGCACGCTCCAATACACCGGCGGGACCCTCACCACGACGCGCCAGTTGAAATTCCTCCCCGGCGGCGGCGGCATCGAAGTCACGGCCAGCAACGCCACCCTCACCCTGAACCGCCAGATCATGGGCGCCAACACCGGCCTGGCCAGCGACGCCCTCGTCAAGACCGGCGCCGGCACCCTGGTCCTCGGCGGCGGCAGCAACACCGACAACTCCGGCCTCACCCTCACGGTCAACGCCGGCACCGTGCAGCTCGCCAAGACCTCCGGCACCTACAACCACGCCGTCTCCGGCCTCTTCATCAACAACGGCGGCACCGTCCAGCTCGCCGGCACCGGCGGCGACCAGATCTACGACGCCAGCGCCGTCGCCGTGAACTCCGGCGGAAAGCTCGACTTCAACGGCCGCAGCGAAGCCTTCAACACCCTGAGCGGCGGCGGCTCCATCACCAACAACAGCGCCATCGCCAACAGCACCATGACGCTCGGCGCGAACTACGATTCCACCACCCGCGCCACTTTCAGCGGCAGCATCTCCGATGGCACCGGCGGCCGCACGATGGCCGTCACCCTCGTCGGCTCCGGCACGCAGATCCTCGGCGGCGCCAGCACCTACACCGGCGGCACCGTGGTCAACGGCGGCAAGCTCCTCGTCAACGGCACCGGCGTGGCCGGAATCTCCTCCGGCACCGGCCTGGGCGCCGTGGTGGTGAATGACTCCGGCTCCATCCTGGGCGGCATCGGCGCCATCCAGGGCGCGGTCACGTTGAATGGCGCCGCGCAGATCACCGGCGGCGACGTCGGCACCGTCGGCGCGCTCACCCTGCGCGGATCGCTCACCTTCGCGGGCGCGGCCGACGCCCTCGCCACCTATCTCGTGGACCTCGGCGCCGGCCCCAACAACAGCGACCGCCTCGCCCTCGTCGGCCTGGGCACCGCCGGATTGCTCGACCTCGGCGGCGCCTACGACCAGATCGCCTTCAGCGGCACCGCGGACGGCACCAGCTCCTACATCCTCGCCACCTACGCCTCTCTCAACGGCACCTTCGACAACGTGGTGAACCTGCCCGCCGGCTACGCGCTGCAATACGGTGCCACCTCCCTCTCCCTCGTGCCCACCGCCGTGCCCGAGCCCGCCACCTGGGCTGCCGGCCTGCTGACCCTCGGCGCCTTCGCCTACTCCCAGCGCCGCCGCTTCGCCACGTGGCTGCGGCCTCGCACTGCATGAAAGACGGGCAACGGCTCACCAACGGCAATCAAATGTCAGAGGCGCAGCCGCGTGAGCGGCGACCCGACGATAGCCCGGTGCTTCAGCACCGAGTATGCCCGACCAATGCGACCGCGTCACGTTAGCGACGCTTGAATGCCTCGGTCCAGACGTTCGCCGTCGCTAACGTGCCGGAACCCAAGAAACGCGCGAGCTCCCAGCGCTGAAGCGCTGGGCTATCGACGGATCGCCACTCACTCGGCTCGAAATCACACGCGATTGCGCGGACGTTTGACGCGTTGCCCTTCCCGCGTCGCGAGACGCCGCCGCTGGTGCCAGCCAAGCGCGCCGAGGAGCAGGAAGCCGGCCGCCACCGTGCCGGGCTCCGGCACCGCGATTAACGCGCCAGGCACCAGCTCGCTCACGTCTGTCGGGGCATAGGTGGCCATGTAGATCCCGGCCGGCAGACCATCCGGATTGACGAACTGGACCTGCGATAGCTGCCCCGCCGAAGCTCCCGGGGTGAGCGGCGCGCCAAAGTGCAACTGGTCCGCCCCGCCGCCGAGCAGGGAGCCAGACCAATTCAGAACCGAGAGGATGCCCGTGGAGGCAGCAAACGCGGCGAACCGGATCACGCTTGCCCCACTCGCGAGGTCGAGCGTCGAGCTCGCGTTCATGAAAAGCTGGCCCATCGCATCGGAGAATCCGCCCGTGTTTAGCGTGCCGCCCCCGCCGGTGATCGTGGCCGAGTCGAGGATCTGGTTGGCCGCCCCGAGCAGCAGGGTGCCGCCGGTGTTCACCATGATGTTGTTGGAGTTCTGCGCCGCGCCGCCGCCGCCCACGTTCGCCAGCACCAGCGTGCCGCCGCTCACCGCAGTGAAGCTGCCGTAAGTGTTCGCGCCGGTGAGCGTCAGGGTGCCGGCGCCCGTCTTCGCGATGTTGCCAAGCGTGCCGGCGATCACCCCCGCGTAGGTGGTGATCGTGCTCTGGTTGATCGTCAGCGTGGTGGTCGTGCCCTGGAGGTTGATCGTGGCCGAGTTCGTGCCGGTCACCGGCGTAGCCACCGTGCCGCTCAGCGAGCCGACCGTCTGCGAGGAACTCAGGTTCACCGTCACCGCCGTCCCGGTAGCGCCTGCGTTGAAATTATTGACCGCGAGGCTGCCCGTGGCCGCGCCCAGGTTGGCGTTGATGCCCACCGTCAGCGTGCCCGCGTTCACCGTGGTGCCGTTGGCGTAGTTGCTCACGCCGTTGAGGGTCATCGTGGCCGCACCCGTCTTCGTGATGCTGCCGCCGGTGATGCTGGTGAATCCATTGGCAAAAGTGGTGTCGCTATCGATCTGAAAAGTGCGCGCGCCGCCGGAGAGGCTAGCCGCGGTGGGGTTGGAGAAAGTCAGCGCGCCGGTGCCGGCCGCGCCGAAGGCGAAGGTGGCGTTCGTGCCGGAGAAGGTGCCGAAGGCGTTGGCGAACGTGCGGGCGGTGGCATCGGCGCTCTGAATGCGGGTAGTGCTGCCGCTCGTGACGTTGTCGAACACGAAAGAGCCGGCCCCGAGGGAGGCATCGTTACCCACGACGAGACTGCCAGCGCGAAGCGTCGTGGTGCCGCTGTAAGTGTTCGCGCTCAGCAGGTTCACCGTGCCGGTGCCGGTGAGCGTCAGATTTGAAGAATTGCCCGCGAAGGAGTTTTGGATCACGCCATTGAAGGTCGTGGTGCCCGCGCTCGAGACCGTCAGCGTCCGGGTCGTGACGGACGTCGCGTTGAGGTCCACTGTGCCGTTCAAGACGAGGGTTCCGCCCACGTTGGTCGTCCAAGTCTGCCCGTTGCTGGTGATGATGGAGTTGGAAAAAGTTTCCGTGTTGGTCGCGGCATTGGAAATGCCGCCGGTGCCAATGGTCAAGGTCGAGCCGCTGACGGTGTAGGCATACGCGCCGACGAGAAAATTGACGCCGTTGATGCTGCGCGCCGTGGTCAGGTTCGGATTGACGGCAACGAGGCCTTGAGAGCCAAACGCCGCGATGTCGGTCACGGTGCTGTTGGCCGGCGCCGCGCCGCCGATCCAGTCTGCGCCGGTGTTCCAGGGGGCGCCCGTGTTCGCCCACTCGATGGTCACGGCCCGCGCCGCCCAGGGGGCGGCCACCAGCGCGAGGGCGAGCGCGCCAAGAGCCCGCGACCGCACGCGCATGGCGGCAAGCGAGCGATGGCGAGAAATCTTCCCCGCCTTGGGAAGCTCAGACCCGTGACCCGCGCGAAGCGAAGGAAGATTCATGATACGACGAGAACAAACGGGGGGAGACCGACGAGCACCGCGCGGGGGAACACGGCAACGCAGTGCGGTCTATCTCGCGGGCAGCCCATGACGCAAGCAGAAAGGAGCCATCCTCTGTTCGTTACCCGGCTGGAACCGTAGCCGCGCCCTACGCCTCGCCCTCGGTCCACTCCAGGCTGTAGCCGCCCAAGGTCGGGTGATACATCTCGTCGCCCGCGTGCTGGGTGAACTCCACGTTCAACCGGTCCTCGCGCAGCCCGAGCACCTCGATGCACTCGCGGCAAAGCGCCTTCGCCACCTCCATCCGCAGCTCCGCCGGGCGACCGCGCCGGATGTCGCACATGAGCACCGAGACCAGCACGGGTTCGCCCTCGACGGTGCGCCAGATGCCGCCCTCGCCCAGCTCGCGAATGGCGATGCTGATGCGGCGGATGTCCACGCTCATCAGGCGCGCGTAGGTCTCGCAAAGCCGCCGGGCCAGCTCCTTCTTGGCCGCCACCGAATGCGGGCCGTTCACGTCGAGCTGGAGATAGGGCATGCCGAAACTTCGGCCTTCCGCGGCGCTTGTCTCCCGAACGCAAGGGGTGGCCGAATGCCGTCGCGCTTCCGGCGCACGCCTTGGTTGCGGCGGAGGCTTGACGAAAGCTCGGCCTCTCGTTTCCATGCGCTCATGCGCGCGCTCCTCCCCACCCTCGTCCTGGCCTCGTGCCTGGGTGCCGGCCCGCTGCTGGCGCAGGTTACCACCACGCTCACGCTCACGCCGGGTGCCAATGGCATTCAGGCGACCATGATCTCACCCACCGGCGGCATCCCGTTTACGTCGCCTCCCCGCATCGCGCAGTGGACCGGCACGATCACCGTGCAGCTCGACGACGCCTTCCATCCCACCACGCTCACCATTGTCAGCGCAAGCTTGGTCGCGCCAAGTTCTGGCTCCTATACCCCTGCTGTCGGCGGCCAAACGCTTGGCCCTCCCGCTCCGGCCAGTTACTCTCTCGCCGGAGGCAATGGGTATCCCCTCATCACCGCCTTTCGGGATACTCAGGGCTCGCTTGCCGGCGGCCCGATTGCGCTTGCCGGAAGCGGGGGCGCCTTTTCCTTCGCCCCTGGCGCCACCGCCTTCGGGCTCAGCACGGCGATCGATTGGCAGTATAGCTCTTTGCCCGGCGGCAGAAACGGGCTTCACAGTTCCCTTCCCAACCTCGCCTCCGCTTCCGGCTCGCTGACGACCGATGGGGCGACGCTCTCCCTCCTGCTTCCAACGGATGCAACCTTTCACATGGATTTCCCCTACCCCAGCCAGCCGACCCGGGCTGCGGACTACCACTTTTTCGGCACCTTCACCGCCACCGGCGTGATTCCCGAGCCCTCCACCGTGGCCATCGCGCTCGTGGGTGCCGGCTTGCTCGGCCTCGTGGCCCGTCGCCGCGGTGTGTGAAGGCGTGAGATCCTCGCCGGATTGATGCTGGAAGGAGAAAAGCGGCGCAAAGGCGAAGACCCGCGGCTAAAAACAGACTCCCAGAGAATGCATGGTTCCAATGGTGGACGGCGCGCTCCGCCGCGCCGTTCGTGAGCCGAGGGTGGATTGGCCTCCGGCCCAGCATTCAGACGGCCCTCCTCCCCGGGCCGCGCCGTTGTCGATGGACGGCTTTTCGAAGGCGTCCTGCGCCACCCGGCCAGCAGACGGTTCTGCGGGACGCGGCGCGGCGCTTCCCACGGCCCGGCTGGCAGCTTCTCCGCGCCGCGGCCGGCCCCGATTTCGGGCTAAGCGTCCCCTCCGCCAGAAGCGGCCTGGAGGAGCCTGGCCACCGTCTTACACCTGATTTCACGGTGATTGAGCGATGGGCCGGCCAGGGTGGAAAAGGCGCGCTTGGTTGTTCCGGCCGTCGAGGCACGACCCGCTTGCGCTCGCTCAGAGTAAAGTCGAGCCAGCGCAGGCTGAATCTTGCCCTGCGCAGAGCGAAAAACGCCCTGCGCAGGCTGAAAAATGCTCTGCGCAGACCTGAAAATGCTCTGCGCAGACCTGAAAATGCCCTGCGCAGGCCTGAAAACGCTCTGCGAAGACCTGAAAATGCCCTGCGCAGGCCTGAAAACGCTCTGCGAAGACCTGAAAATGCCCTGCGCAGGCCGAAAAACGGCCTGCGAAGGCCGTTTTCCAGCCGGCAGCAGGCCCGAAACGACCCTGCATCCACTCAACTTCTCTGGAAACGGGTGTAACGGGGCGTGCCGCGCCTATTCTTCCAGCGTGGCCCGGCGGGTTGCCCGCGTCGGCACGCGGGAGGCGTGCGCCACCGTGCGCGTCCGCAATCCGCCAAGGGCGCGCTGGCTGCCCAGGAGCGCGATTCTGCAACTCCCGTTGCGCGGCCAGGGCTGGCCAGCCGCTCAATCTCCCTGAAAACGGACGCAGGCGAAGCCGCGCCGTTTACCCCACCCTGCCCTGCGCCACCCGTTTCCGCACCGCTTCGGTCACCGCCTGGAGGATCTCCGGCGGCACCTTGCCGCCGTAACACGGCCCCTTCGCCAGAAAGTCCTCGTAGGTCTGCGAGCAGGCGGCACCGCTGGCAAAGCGGACCGACGTCTCCTTCTCATACCACACCACGTTGCCCGCCTCATAAAGATGGACGCCGTTGAGGTAGTCCCACTCCCATTCTTTTGTTTCTTCGGGCATGATCCGGAAGCTTGAAATTCCTTTTCCCTTGGTCAAGCGCGCCGCAGCCCCTGGAGCCGACGCCGCTGGTGCCAGCCGGCCGCGCCCGCCAAGGCAAGGATCGTGGCGGCCCAGGTCGATGGCTCAGGGACGGCCGTGAAGCTGAAGTCGTCCACCGCCAACCCGTCGTCGTTGCCGGAGCCGTTCACGTCGCTCCAACGGACCACGAGCCGCTGGCCCGCCTGCCAGTTGATCCCGGTGATGGTGGCGGTGATTCCGACGGTGCGGTTCGGGGCGGCATTCCCATCGAGCGCGGCGTTCGCCCCCGTCGAGAGCGAGGCGAAATTCAGCGCGGGCACATTGGTGAACGTTCCGGTCGCGAGGTCCACGTTCGGGCCCGTCGCGAAAGAGAACTCCAGCAACTCGCCGAGGGAGGCGCCGCTCCGCCACTCTTCGCCGGTAAAAGCGACCGTGAAGGAGGTCAGCGCCGCGCCGGTGTCATTCGTGAGCACCAAGCCGAAGCGGGAAACATTGGAGTTCGATGCCAGCGAGCCCAGCGCCCGGTCCGGGGCGTTGTTTGTTCCGAAGCTATGGACCGCGCCCGTGGGGCTCGTGCCATCCGAGACGAGGAAGCGCGCGGCACCGCCGGCCACGAGGGTGTTTTGGAAGCTCCAGCCGGCCATTCCCGCCTGCGTGGCGGGCGAAAATGGCGCCGCGCCAAACTCATAGATGGCATTCGCCCCGTTCGACAGGGGGATGGACCCAGCGGCGTTTGGCAGTGAATCGAAGTTCTGCGAGTAGATCGACGCGCTCGTGCCGTAGGAGATCGCCGCTTGCGCCGTTGGCGAGGCCAGCCATGCGCTCAAGATGGCACACACGGCGCCAGCGTATCTCACCGCCGGCCAGGAAGAGTAGCCACTCCTCTTGTTTTCCGCCAAAGAAACGCGGCGGCGCTTGAACTCGAAGGAGCAAGAGTCCCGCGCGAAGCGATGCGGCAAAAGGCTCATGAGGAAACGTCGATGACGGCGGCGAGAATCAAAGCGGCGTCACCCCAGCGGGGCAGCGCCGCCATAGCTAGCGGGGTGTAGCATTCTCCGCCCCGTCCGGGCAAGCGGAAAAGGGCGAAATCCCCGCCGACAGCGTGCCTCCTCACCTGCTAAGGGTGCGGTCAGACGCTCTCAATGCGCCGTCCCAGGCCCGCAATCCGCCGCCGCTGGTGCCAGCCGACCGCGCCTAGGAGAAGAGCGCCGGCCACCCAGGTGGTCGGCTCGGGGACGGGGTTGGCCGTAAGGCTGAAGTCATCAATGGCCAAGCCGTCGTCAGCGCCACTGGCATCAGTGTCGGTCCAGCGAATCGCGAAGCTCTGCCCAGCACCGATGTTAAGCCCGGTGATGGTGGCGGTAATCAGCGTGCGGTTTGCGGTCGCATTTCCATCCAGCGCGCCGGTGGTCGTAGTGTTCGGGGAATTAAAATCCAGCGCGGAAACATTTGTAAAGGCTCCCGTTGTCAGAATCGCGGCGTTCCCCGTCACCGTCACGTTGGGATTGTAGGCAAATAGCAGGGTGTCGGCTCGTCCAGTGGTTCCCAGTCTCCATTGCTCACCGGTAAAAGAGATGGTGAAGCTTGTGATGACCGAGCCGGTTAAATTAGTAAAGACCGCACCAATTGTTGAAGCCAAGCTACCGCTGAAGAGTGTGCCGAAGGCGCGATCCGTCGAACCAGTGCTTCCAAAACTGTAGGTGTCGCCCGTGTTGTCGCTTCCCGTTCCGGCGGTATAGGTGGTGTTCTGGGCGGTATCTCTCTCAGACATCACCCAACCCTGCGGAAGCACATTGCTGGTCCCAGTGCTCGCTAAAATGTTGAAGTTCTGGGTCGAGGCCGTGTTTAGCAACGTGAGCGTGACCGGTGTCACTAAATTTGGGTTCTGCGTTTGGGCTTGAAGCGAGGATCCGCAAGCGAAGCCGCCGGCCGAAAGAAGAATCCAAACGGCAAGCTTCTGGTGAATGCGTCGAAAAGAGCCAGCCGACGACTCTTGACCCTTCCATCTTCTGAGAAGTCTCAGGGCACGAGGGCCACGAGCAGATCGATTCGAGGATGCGCTCATGAGAAAATGGCTTGAAGCAGCGGGCGAGACCGAACAGACGCAATTCCGTGAGAGTCCACGGCAATGCGTCGGTCGGTTGTGCCCGATAGCGTGGGGCAGGGCAAGCAAAAAAAGGTCAAATCTTCTTCGCTCGTCATGACAGGAGGCCGACGGGAGAGTGGATCGGCCGCTTTCGATCAGCCATGCCGTGACGACCGCGGCCGGGAGCCGACGCCGATGGGGTCATGGCTCCACACTGGGTTGCGGGCGATACGCGGCCCGCTGGCCAGCGGGATGGCTGGAAAGGCCGGTCCTTGGTCACTGACAAATTTGCTTGTCAAGCCGGCAGAACCGGCCCAGGTCCGCGCCGCCATGAATCTTACCCCCCTTCGGTTGGCCGGAGCCGCCTTCGCGGCAGCCGGGCTCGCCTTCCTTCCCGCGGCGGCTTCCGCCCAGGTCACCCTCACGGTCACGCCGAGCGTGGCTCCGAATGCGTTTGGCTCGCCGAGCTTCAACGGCTGGGCTTCCAACGCGGTGCAGGCGCTCTACACCGGCCAGACTTCCTTCGGCACGGCGGGCACGCCGACGTTTTACCAGGGCTTGGCCAGCGGCGCGCCGATCAATTCCAACGTGAACCTCGCCACGAACTTTCCGGCCTGGCAGGGCAGCGCCTCGCCGGCGACGACTTTTGGGCCGGCCTTCGCCAACGAGCTAGGCAACCGCGTCCACTGGGGCGTGAGCATCATCTCGGCGTCGAGCGCGAACACGGTCACGCTGGCGGGCCTGGACTTCACGCTGAACAGCACGGACGGGCAGCTCTTCTACACGAACGATCCTTTCACAGGGGCCGACGTATATTCGCCCAACGTCATGGGCGTGCGCTACGGGGCCAACGGCGTGCTGGGCGGCGGCGACGACACGTTCGTCACGTCCGGCTCGGCCACGCAGGCGGTGAACGCGATCTTTTACGTCGGCGTGGGCAACGCCTACGAGGTGCTGACCTCCGACCCCGGCGCCACGAACCAGGACCGCATCGACATTGCGGCCTCGCAGATCGGCGGGCAGTTCAGCGCGTCCTACACGATCCCGATCCGCGACGCGGCGGGCAATCTTCTGGGCACCAACGCCACGAACGCCGCCGTGCTCAACGTGGTGACGGTGCCGGAGCCGGGCACGGTGCTGGGCGGCCTCTTGTTGACGGGCGCGCTGGGCTGGCACCAGCGGCGTCGCCTCAGCGGGCTATTCGGCCGCGCGGCCTAAGTGCGTGCGGGAAAGAACCTCGGCGCGTCGGAGTGCGATGCCTGCCGGTAGCCGCGGGATTCATCCCCCGGAAGCTATCGCCCTCGGGGCCCGCGTCGCGGAGCGACGCCTGCGGCCGGCCCGCCTCGTCCTCGATCCAACGCTTTCCGTAAGCGTCGCTTCGCGACGCGGCTTGCTTGGGGGGCAGGGTCCGGGGGTTTCCATCCCTTGACGTTGCACACATCTTTTCGGGTGCGGTTCGGCCCGCCCCGGAGGGGCAGAGGACATTAGCCGGTGGCGCCAGCCACCGGAAAGCGCCCCCTCTGACTGCCCGCCCCGGAGGGGCGGCGGAGGAAGCAGGAACTGGAAGCCCGCTGGCCGGGTGCCTCCGGCGCCCCTCCGGGGCACAGGTCCGGGTGGGGCAGGTTCCGGTGGCTGGCGCCACCGGCTAATCTCCGGCCGGCTCTCCGGGCCTCGGGCCACCCGAGAAATGTGGGTAAAGCCAAGGGTTGGAAACCCCCGGCTACCGGCAGGTGTCGCTCCGCGGCACGGAGGCGTTCACCGAGATCCTTGGTCGCACCCGCTCAGGCGGCGTGAACGGGGCCGGCGCGGGGTTCCTCGCGGCTCAAGACTTCGGGGGGCCTTGGCGCGCGAAGCGCCTTCGCTGATGCCAAGCGAGGGCGCCGAGGAGCAGCGCGCCGACGGCCACGGTGCCGGGCTCGGGGACGCCGGTAATCGTCAGGTTCCAGTCCACGAAGATGCCCTGGCCGCCGGCGGCGAAGTCGGCGACGAAGAGCGTCCAAGCGCCGTGAGCGTCGGCGCCGGTGAAGGCGCTCAAAAAAGCGGAGCGCGTGGCGGCGTCGGTGGCGGTGGCCGGGTTGACGGCGCGCGCGTCGGGCTGCCAGGTGCCGGTGAGGGCGGCGCCGCTCGGGTTCACCACGCTTTGGTAGAGATGGATGTCACCGTTGGCCGCGGCGTCGGAGAAGACCACGTTGCTCAGGCCGGCATCGAGGTAGCCGTCGAGATTGGTGGAAGTGCGGCCAGAGCGGTTCAGCAGGATGGCGATGGTGGAGTTGCCGCTCGGGTCGGTGTGCTGGAGGTAGGCGTAGTAGTCGCCGTTGAAGCCTCCAGTGATGTTGAGGGTGACGGTAACCTGCGTGATCGAGAAGACTGCCGTGTCGCCGATGCCTGGGCCGAAGGTCTGGGTGGAGGACGCTCCGATGATGGAGTTGTCGGCGATGGTGAGGTTGACCGCTTGGAAGTGGTTCTCGGTGATCGACTGCGCGCCGAGGGGAGCGGCGGCGCCGAGAGACAGGAGGGCAGCCGCGGGAGCGAGGAGGCGGGGGAAAAGCTTCATGGCTTCGGAGGCGGGAAGGCTTCTGGCGGCGGCGGCAAGGTCACGGCACGATGGCGCGGTAGAAGCGGCTGGCCGGCGGATTGGGGTCCGTGTAGGTGACGCGGCCGGTGCTGTCGGCGGTGATGGGCGGGCCGGCGTTGGTCCACGGGCCGGCCATGGTGTCCTGATACTGCACCTGGTAGGCGTAGCCGGGCACGCCGGCATAGACGAGGGTGACGCTGCCACCGCTCATCGTGATGGACTCGGTGCGGAGCGGTTGCTCGTCGCCGGCCGTGACGGTGACGCTCACGGTGCCGGTGGCGAAGCCGCCGCGGCCATCGGCGAGCTGGTAGGTGAAGGAGTCGGCGCCGGTGAAGCCGGTGGCGGGGGTGTAGGTCACGGCGTTGCCGGAAAGGGCCACGGTGCCGCCCTGCGAGGAGGAGCCGGAAACGCTGGTGATGGCGGTCGGGTCGCCGTCGGGATCGGAGTCATTCGCGCGCAGGCGGGCCGTGGTGACCGTGGCCGCCGTGTTGCGGCGCGTGGCGAGGGCGTCGGCGCCGGCCACGGGCGGGCGCATCACGGTGAGGGTGAAGGTCTGCGCGGCGTTGGGCGCGACGCCGTTGGAAGCCGTGAGGGTGAGGGGGAAGGTGCCGCCGACCATTGGCGTGCCGGAAAGCAGGCCGCCGGCGGTGAAGCCTACGCCGGCCGGCGGCGTGCCGGTGGCCGAGAAGGTGGGCGCGGGCGAGCCGGAAGCCATCACCTGGAAGGAGCCGGCGGCATTGAGCTGGAAGAGCGTGGAATTCGCCGAAGCGATGAGCGGGGCGACGCCCAAGCCGGTGCCGGCGAGGAAGAAGTCGAAGGGGTTCGCGGCGCCACTCACGTTGGAGGCGAGGTGCACCGCGGCGGGACCACGCCCGCCCGTGGCCGAGGGGGTGAACGTGACCGTGAACGTGGTGGACCCGCCGGGCGCGACGGTGGAGCTGCCGGGCGCGCTGGCGACGAAATCGGCCGAGTTCGCGCCGTCCACGGTGATCGCGCCGAGGGTGAGGCTGGCCGAGCCGGGGTTCGTGATCGTGAAGGTGCGTGGCGCGCCCGTGCTCACGGGCGAGGAACCGAAGTCCACGGTGGAGGCGCCGTCGGTGAGCGGCGCAGCGCCGTCAGCAACTGCGATGGCGGGCACCGGCTCGGCAAGCGTCCAGTCGCCGGCAATCGCCGTCGCTCCGTTCAACAGGGCGGAAGTGGTGGTGGGCGTGGCGCTCGGCGGGATGACCGCGACCGTGCCGGACACGTTCTTGAAGAACCGGTAGTTGGCCGCGTTGCCGGTCACATCGGTGGCCAGGTAGTTGAAAGTCAGGCTGGCGGTGAGGCCGGCCGGCGCGAGGAGCGTCCACGAGCGCGCGAGGGCGCTCGGAATCCCGCTCACGAAGGGCGCGACGCCCTGCTTGGCGGCGACGGTGACATCCGCGGGGAAGGTGCCGGCCGTCGCGTTCACCGTGACGGGCGAGTAGCCGTTGGCCGTGCCGACTTCGAAGATCTTGCTGGCGGCGCCGGCGTAGGATTTCCGGAAGTTGCCGTCCACGTAGCCGGTGGTGCGCGTGACGGTGCCGGCCGCCGAGTTGAAGGAGAGCGTGTTCGCCCCGGTGATCACGCGCGCCGCGCCGAGGGCGAGCGCGCCGGCCGCCGTGCCGTTCACCGTCACGTCGCCGCCGGCGATGGTGACGGGGTTCGGGTTGCTGATGCTCAGGAGGTTCAAGGTGCGCGAGGGCGGCATCTCGTTGCCGGTGGCGCGGCCGGTCAGCTCGGGGGCGTAGAGCAGGCTTACCCCGCCGGTGCCGGGGTTGAAGACCGGGGGCGCGTCGAAGCCACTCACCACCTGGGTGGGACTGGAGGTGCCGAGCTGGATGACCGCGGCGGTGGTGCCGCCGCTGCCGACGGTGAGCTTGCCGGAGCCGGTGATGCCGCCGGAGAAATCGTTGACGCGCAGCGTGACGATGGGGTTGACCGAAGGGGCGAGGGTGACGCCCGCGACGTTGTCCACCTCGAAGGCGAGGAGCGGCGTGGTAACCGTGCCGGTGCCGGCGTAGGTGGTGGCGCCCAGGCCGCCCGCAAAGTAGAAGCGCGTGCTGGCCGCCGTGCCGGTCAGGGTGCCGTTGTTGGTGAAGGTGGGGCCGTAGATGAAGCAGGATTGGCCGTTGATCACGAAGGTGCTGCCGGCGCTGATCGTGGTGGAGCCGAACAGGTTCACCGT
The DNA here is from genome assembly GCA_937871685.1 of uncultured Verrucomicrobiota bacterium. Taxonomy (GTDB): domain Bacteria; phylum Verrucomicrobiota; class Verrucomicrobiia; order Chthoniobacterales; family SZAS-18; genus SZAS-18. The sequence continues at coordinate 5,123 of CALMOL010000286.1, read as the reverse complement.
GCCGGCCGCGGTGGCCGTCTTGCCGTTCGTGGTGCCGTCGAGGATAAAGGTGGGAAGGCCGCCGCTCACGGTGAAGGAGAACTTCGTGGCCGTGGCGCCGGTGCCCACCCGCAGCGTGCCGCCGACAGCCGCGACGACGGCGCGGTTTCGGAAGTCCACCTGGGTGGCGCCGGTGCAGGCCTGGACGACGTTGATCGTGCCGCCGGTCATGCTGAAGACCGCGGAGGTCGAGTAGAGCTCGAAGGTGCCGAAGTCGCTGCCGGTGTTGCCCACGAGGCCCACGTTGAGCGTGCCGCCGCTCTGGTTGTAGGTCACGGCGTCCTGCGGGCTGAACTGGCCGGCGCAGTTGACCGTGCCGCCCTCGATCGTGAAGACGGCCCCGGCGCCGCTGCGCACCGCGTCGCCGGCGGAGGTGCCGTGATTGAAAATGCCCTGCGAGATCCGCAGTAGCCCGGCGTTCGTCGCGTTGCCGGTTTGGGCGGCGACGACGTAGTTCGGGTTGTTCAGCCAGAAACCGGCGGTGGCCGGGATCGAGTAGGTGGCCAGGCCGAAGACGCGGCTCGTGCCGGCGAAGGTGCCGGAAAGCTTGAGCGTGCCGTTGCTCAGGGCCAGCCAGCCGCCCACGACGGTGTCGGTGGTGACGCCGCGCACGGTGAAGCTCGTCGGGTTCAGCTCGAGGAGGCTCGCGCTGCTCGCGCCCTTGTTGACCGTGATCGTGCGCACGTTCGTGGTGGCGCCGGTGCCGCCGAAGGTGGCGCTGGCCGTGCCGGTGAAGGTGAGGCCCGCGCCCGCGGCGTTGCCGTTGGTCGAGAGGTCGAGCGTGCCGCCGTTGGTCAGGCTGCCGCCCAGCGAGAGGCCGTGGGCCGTGACCGTGCCCGTGAGGCTGGACCGCAGCGTGGCGCCGCCCTGCACGGTGACGCCGGTTCCCACGACCAGCGCGCGCGCCGTCGTCGGCTCGAACTGGAGGATGCCGGCGACCGAGACGGAGTAGGCGGCGGCCGCCGTGTCGATGGTGACCGTGGCGCCGCTCGGGATCGTGACGCTGTCATTGGCCGTGGGCACCACGCCGCCCGTCCACGTCGCGGTGGCGCTCCAATTTCCGCCCGTGGCGGTCGCGGACACGCTGCCCGGCGGCGCCGTGGCCTGGCTGCCGGCCAGCGCCGTGCTCAGGGCTCCTTCCGAGACCGCGAAGACGCGCCAGAAATACGTCGTGTTGAGCGCCAGGCCGCTGACCGCGTAGGAGATGGCGTTTTGGGCGGCAATGCCGTCGAAGGCGTAGTTGACGCCGTCGGTGGAACGATAAATGGCGTAGGACTGCTCGTCGGCGGAGTCGGTCCAGTTGAGCGTCATCCCGCCCTGCGTGACCGCGGTGAAGGTCAGGTTTGTCGGCGCCGTGGGCGTGGGCGGCGCGAAGGTGAAGACGCGGCGCGAGCGATTGGCCGCGGACGAGAGCACCGTGATCGGCCCGGCGGTGTTGAGGTTGGCGACGGGCGTGGCCGAGGCGCCGTCGAAGGTCGGCGCGGGCGTGCCGGACTGCGGCGCTGCCACGGAGCCGACCGTGCCCGCCGTGCTGCCGGAGGAGAAGCCGATGTTCGGGTCACGCGAGCTAGTGGAGCCGGCCCCCGACGTGCCCATGGTCATGCGGCCGTAGGCGAACTCGATGACGCCGGTGGTCTCCGCCAAGCGGACTTGGTAGGTCAGGTCGGCCGTGCCGCTGGTGCCGCTGAAGTAGGATTGGTTGTTCAGCCACTCGACCACCAGCACGCGATTCGGCGCCGCGCCGATGACCTTGTAGTGGACCTTGCCGTCGCCCACATGGGTGCGCTGGTCGGCGCCGTAGGCGGTGATGATCGGCAGGCCGGCCTGCGCCAGCGGCTTGTAGGGAGTGGCGGTCTGGGCGACGCCGCCGAGGCGCAGCACGCCGTTGTCGTTCACGCTGAACTGCGTGTAGCGCACGCCCTGGAAGAAGAAATCGAAGCCGATGCTGGTGACCGCGGAGGCGGTGTCGTCAACGTCCGGGCTGAGCAGCGTGGTGGTGCTGGCGCTCATGTCGGTGAGCGAACCGGTGGTGATCGTGCCGAAGGCGTAGTTATTCGTAGCGGTGATCGCGTTCGGCAGGGGCTCGACGACGGATGGGTTGGCCGCGCCCCCGTCCGGCTTTGAAGCGGGGGACAAGCTTCGAGGCTTCTCGACGCGCTCCATCAGCATCGCGCCTGCGGGCGGCTGGTTGACGCGGTCGCCCTGGGCCATCGACGCGGTGGGCGGGACCGCGAACAGGGCGGCGAGAAGCGAAAGGCGAATGAGCGGGGCGGGCAAACGCATAAAGATCAGGGGGGGAAAACGCGCGCTGCCGCGCCATCGGTGCCTGGGCCATGATTCGACACCCCCTCCCTGCGAGAAGAACAAACGGCAGAAGAGGGCATGAACGACAAGCGGCAGATAATGCGCGCCGGTTATCGCCGGTGTCATATCAACCGCAAGCGAAAAGCGGCCCTCTTTGCGCGACGCCGCCGAAAAAAACATGACCCAAGAATGGGTCTCGAACCTTTCCCGGCGGATGCCGCAAATTGGCGACGGAAGGCATGGAGCCCTTGTGCCGTCCGTCGCTTACATCGGAAAAGTTTACGCTTCCCGACTGCGCTCGGCGCGCACCGCCACGTGGGCACAGCGGGGAAGCACGAATTTGCGGATCTCGACCGTCACCGCCGCGGCGGAGAACTCCGCGAGAAGGAGAGCCGCCAACTCGTCGGCGAGCGTCTCGATGAGGCGACGCGGACGGACCGCCGCCTCGGCCCGCACCCGGCGGGCGACGGCGGAGTAATCGACGGTGCGCGCAACGTCGTCTGCCATCGTGGCGAAAGAGCCGGCGGGGATGATCTCCACGTCCACCTCGAGGCGCTGGGGACGCCGGCGCTCGGCATCCGGCACGCCGATGGCGGCGAAGACTTCCAGGCCGCGGACGAAGACGCGGTCGGGCCTGGCTCCCGGGGCGGCGGCCTCGTCGGACGCGCTCACAGCGCGAGGAAGTTGGCGAGGAGCCGCTTGCCCTCGGCGGTGAGGATGCTCTCGGGGTGGAATTGCACGCCGTGGATGGGGTGCTCGCGGTGGCGCAGGCCCATGATCTCGCCCTCGGCGGTGCGGGCGTTGACCTCCAGGCAAGCGGGGACGCTCGGCGGGTCCACGATGAGGGAGTGGTAGCGCGTGGCCTCGAAGGGCGAGGGCAGGCCGGCGAAGACGCCGGTGCCATCGTGGTGGATGGGCGAGGTCTTGCCATGCATGAGGCGCGGCGCGCGCACCACGCGGCCGCCGAAGACCTCGCCCATGCACTGGTGGCCGAGGCACACGCCGAGGATCGGCGTGGTGGGGCCGAGCTGGCGGATCAGGTCGGCCGAGATGCCGGCCTCGCCGGGCGCGCCGGGGCCAGGGGAGATGCAGATCCGCTCGGGGCGCAGCGCGGCCACGTCGGCGGCGCTCAGCTCGTCGTTGCGCTTCACGACGATGTCCGCGCCCAGCTCGCCGAAGTATTGGACGAGGTTCCAGGTGAAGGAGTCATAGTTGTCGAGGACGAAGAGCATCGGGGCGAAGACGAGTCGGGAATCCTCTTTCCTGGAGAGGAGCAAGGGAGACAGGATGACAGGATTTCAGGATTCACCGGATTCAAGCGAGGGCGGGTTGGGACATAGCTGACGTTGCGCGGCTCCGCGCCGAAGGGCCGACGGAGGCAGGTTCCTTTCGCGATCCTGTGAATCCTGAAATCTTGTCATCCTGTCTCCCTTGCATCGCACTCCAGAGGGGACGTTGGATGCAGGAACGTCATTGCTCCATGAGCGCGGGGATGGCCTCGCTCCAGGCGCGGTGGAGATCGGCGAGCGGCCAGGCGTAGCGGGTCACGTCGGTGTGGATGACCAGCTCGCTGCCGCCCACGGTGCCGAGGCGGCGGCAGGTGATGCCACGCCAACGGAGAAGCGACATCGCGGCCTCGGCGTTGGTGGCGGACGCGGTAAAGATGATGCGGGAGGCGCCCTCGGAGAAGAGGAGGTCGTCGTCGCGGCGATCGCGGTTGCGCGTGCCTACGGAGACCTGCGCGCCGACGAGCGACGGGCCGGCGATGCAACATTCCGCCAAGGTCACGGCGAGGCCGCCCTTGGAGCAATCGTGCGCGCTCTTGACGAGTCCCATGCGGATGATGGCCAGCATCCCGGCCTGCAAGGCCAGCTCGGCCTCCAGCTCGAAGCGCGGCAGCGGCCCTTCCTTGCGCCCGTGGAGCTGGAGGAGGAACTGGGAGCCGCCCAGCCCGCCGCCCATCGGACCGGCCATGACGATGACGTCGCCGGCATCGCGAAAGGTGGCGCGGGTGACGTGCGCGGCATCGTCGATGAGGCCCACCATGCCCACGGTGGGCGTGGGATCGACGACGCCGGCGGCGCTCTCGTTGTAGAGGCTCACGTTGCCGCCGGTGACAGGCGTGCCGAACGCGCGGCAGCCTTCGGCCAGGCCCTCGACGCACTCGCGCAGCTGCCAGAAATTCTCCGGCTTGTTGGGGTTGCCGAAGTTGAGGTTGTCGGTGACGGCCAGGGGGCGCGCGCCGACGCACACGAGGTTTCGCGCGGCCTCGGCGATGGCGAGCATGGCGCCGAGGCGGGGGTTGATGCGGCACCAGAGCGCGTTGCAATCGCTCGTGGCGGCGAGGAGGCGATCGGCCTCGCGGACGTGGAAGACGGCGGCACCGGCGCCGGGCGGGGACACGCAGCCGGCGCGCACGGTGTGGTCGTATTGGCGGTAGATCCAGCGCTTGGAGGCGACGTTCGGGTGCGCGAGCAGGCGCGGGAGGGCGTCCTGCGGGGAGATGACCGGCAGCGCGTCGAGATCGAGCTTTGGCGGCGGCGGCGGGGTCTTGGCGGCCGGGTGGTAGAGCGGCGCCTCCTCGGCGAGCGGCTTGGCGGGAATTTCCGCCACCACGCCGAGCGAGCCGTGGCGCACGCGCATCATGCCATCCGACGTGACGTGGCCGACGTGCGCGTGGGGCAGCTCCCATTTCTGAAAGACGCGGCGCACATCCTCCTCACGGCCGGCGTTGACGATGATGAGCATGCGCTCCTGGCTTTCGGAGAGAAGGATCTCGT
>CALMOL010000285.1:3839-5344 GCA_937871685.1 uncultured Verrucomicrobiota bacterium | reverse complement strand
CGCGGCAACAACAACGCCGCCGGCAATGCCCTCGTCGAGGTCTATGAGCTGCCTTAAGAGGCAAGGCGAGGGTCAAACCGCGCGGCGGACGTGCCGCTTCGAGGTTCTTTGCGGGTGGCCGCGGTCGAACGCCGAACGGCGGCCACCCGGAAAGTAGTCCCAGGCGACACGTCCGCTTCGCGGACAGAGCTGGCTCCACAACTCGGGCGTTCGCGACCTCGGCCGACCACGGAAGCTCTCCGGCGCCGGCCTCACTCGAAACGCAGCGCCTCGATGGGGTCGAGGGAGGCGGCCTTCCAGGCGGGATACATGCCAAAGGCCATGCCGATCAGGCAGCACACGGTCACGCCGATGAGCGCCCAGTCCCACGGGAAGATGACGTCGGCCTTGAGCAGCACGGCCACGGCGTTGCCGCCGATGATGCCAAAGAGGATGCCCAGCAGGCCGCCGGCCACGGAGAGGACCACGGCCTCGATGAGGAATTGGCGCAGGATGTCGCGCTTCTTCGCGCCGATGCTTTTGCGCACGCCGATCTCCTTGGTGCGCTCGGTGACGCTGACCAGCATGATGTTCATGATGCCCACGCCGGCGGCCACGAGGGCGATGAGAGAGATGACGAAGGCGCCGGCGCGCACGGTGGTGGCGATGGAGGCGAAGGCGCTGGCCAGGGAATCGTTGGCGTAATACTCGAAGTCGTTTTCCTCGCCGGGCTTGAGGCCGCGCGCGAAGCGCATGGCGCCGAAGGCAGCGTTGAGGGTGCGCTCGTAGGCCTGGGTGCTCTCGGGCTGCACGGCGATGTTCACGGTGCGCTTCACGGCGCCGAAGTCCTGGAGGTAGCGCGTGATGGGGATCACGCAGATGCCGTCCTGGTTGCCGCCGAAGCCGCCGCCCTTGGTCTGGAGAGTGCCGACGACGTTGAAGCGCTTGCCGTTGACGGAGATTTCCTGGCCGAGGGGATTCTCGTTGGGGAAGAGGCGCTTCACGAGCTCCTGACCGATGAGGATGGAGTTGCGCGCGAGGTGGACGTCGGTGGGCGAGAGGTTGCGGCCGTCGTCGATGTTGAAAGCGTTGGCGAGAAGGAAGTATTCGTTGGAGCCGACGAGGGTGATGCTCTGGTTGGTCTTGAGCCGGCCGCGGGTGGCCTGCTTGGAACCGTCGAAGATCTTGAAGCAGAGGGCGGCGTTCTGGCCTTCCATTTGCCGCGCGAAGGCCTGGGCCTCGGCCCACGTCACGTTGCGGCGGTTCTCGTATTTCTTGGCGGAGCGGCCGCCGCCCTGCGTGATGGGATACTTGGCGAACTGAAAGATGTTGGACCCGAGGAAGGTGAGGCCGGTCTCGATCGATGACTGGAGCGCGCCGGTAGCCGTCATCACGGAGATCACCGAGAAGACGCCGATGGTGATGCCCAGCATCGTGAGGAAGGAGCGCAGCTTGTTCACGCTCAGGGCGGACAAGGCGAGGCGCAGGGTTTCCTTGATGGGCATGGCGGGGAAAACTCGAAGCTC
>CALMOL010000285.1:0-3739 GCA_937871685.1 uncultured Verrucomicrobiota bacterium | reverse complement strand
GCTCCGCGCCGGTCATTCATAGCGGAGCGCCGTCACAGGATCGAGCTTGGAGGCCTGCCACGCGGGCATGAAGCCGGCGAAGATGCCGGTGACGGCGGAAACGAGCAGGCCGATCAGCACGAGGTTCATCGAGAACGCGATGGGGAAGTCGGGGAAGGCGGCGCCGACGGCCTGGAAGAGCAGCCACGAGAGCGCGAGGCCGGCCAGGCCGCCGAGCAGGCAGATGGCGACGGCCTCGATGAGGAATTGCGCGAGAATCGTGCGCCGCCGCGCGCCGAGGGCCTTGCGCGTGCCGATTTCCTTCGTGCGCTCCTTCACGCTCACGAAGGTGATGTTCATGATGCCGATGGCGCCGACGAAGAGCGAGAGGCTCGTGATGAAGAGGCCCGCGATGGCGATGCCGGCCTGCACGGGGCCGAGGGTGGACTTGAAGGCCTCGTTGGCGTTGATGGCGAAGTTGTCGTCGTCGCCGGGGAGGATGCCGCGCAGGCGGCGCATCAGACCGCGCAGCTCCTCGCGGGCGAACTCGGTGCGGGCCTTGTCCTTGATCTTCACGCGCACCTCGGACTCGTCGCGGCCGCGGCCCTTGAAGAATTTTTGGAAGGCCGGCAGCGGCAGCATCACCTGGTTGTCGAAGGAGAAGAGGCCGAGGAAGGAGCCTTGCCGCGCGAGCACGCCGATGACTCGCCACTCCTGCCCGCGGATGCGCACGGTGCGGCCCATCGGGCTCTCGCTCGGGAAGAGCGCGTTGGCCACATCGAAGCCGAGGATGACGACCTGGCGGCCGGCGCGCGCCTCCTCGGAGGTGAAGAAGCGGCCCTCGCGGAAGTCGGTGGTGGTGATCTCCGAGTAGGTGTCCATCGTGCCGAAGCACATCACGCGGTCCACCTCGTTGTCGTCGCGCTTGATGCGGTGGAAGGAGCCGGAGGCCGGCACGGCGAGCACGAGGTCGGTGTTGGGCGAGGACTCGATGAGGGCGTTGAGCTTCTCGGCGTAGATGCCCTTGATGGCGGGGCGGTTGCGATACTCGATGTCGTCGCCGTCGCGCACCCACGGGGCCTTGGAGACGTAAAGGACGTCGTCGCCGAGCATGGAGAGGGATTTCTCGAAGCCGGTGTTGATGCCGTCGATGGCGGTGCCCATCAGCGTGACGGCGACGATGCCGATGATGACGCCCAGCGCCGTGAGGAAGGAGCGCGTGCGGTTCGCGCGGATCTGCGCGAGCGCGATCTTCCACGACTCGACAAACTCGAAAAGGAGGCGTTTCATCCTGAGGCGGGGCAGTTGGACAGGATTACAGGATTTTCTGGATTAACAGGATTGGGGAGGATTGGTTTTCAGGAGCCGCTGCGCACCACTCGCCGCTCGAAGTTCTTTTCGGTTCAATCCTGTTAATCCCCTGAATGCTGTAATCCTGTCTTCCGTTGCATCACTTCGGCAGAGAGGACATGGCCTGGATTCAGCCTCGGTGACCAGTGGGGCCGTCGCTCTCGATGAGGCCGTCGCGCAGGCGGACGACGCGGCGGGCGTGCTCGGCGATGTCGGGCTCGTGGGTGACGACGATGATCGTGTTGCCGGCTTGGTAGAGGGTCTCGAAAAGCGCCATGATCTCCTCTCCGGTGCGGGAGTCGAGGTTGCCGGTGGGCTCGTCGGCCAGGATGATCGAGGGGTTGTTCACCAGGGCGCGGGCGATGGCGACGCGCTGGCGCTGGCCGCCCGAAAGCTCGTTGGGGCGGTGGTGCATGCGGTTGGCGAGCCCCACCTTGGCGAGCGCCTCCTCGGCGCGCTCGAGGCGGTCGTCGGCGCCCATGCCAGCGTAGATGAGGGGCAGCTCGACGTTGTGCAGGGCGTTGGAGCGCGGCAGGAGATTGAAGGTCTGGAAAACGAAGCCGATCTCTTCGTTGCGGATGGCGGCCAGCTCGTCGTCATCCATCTCGGCGACGTTCTTCTCGTTGAAGAGGTAGCGGCCGGCGGTGGGCGTGTCGAGGCAGCCCAGCATATTCATGAGCGTGCTCTTGCCGGAGCCGCTCGGTCCCATGATGGCGAGGTATTCGTTGCGATAAATCTTCAGCCCCACCCCGCGCAACGCGTGGATGGTCTCGCTGCCCATCTGGTAGATCTTCGTGACGCCCTCGATGTCGATGACGATGGGGCCGTGCGGGCGCACCGGCCGGAGATAATCAGGATCGGTGGGGATCACGTCGTCGGCGCCAGGGGGGCGAAAGGTGGCGTGCATGGGGGCGGAGGGAAAGGCCGAGAGGATGGAAGGTGGAGGATGGCAGGGAGCGGGATTGGCGGGATGGAGGCGGGCTGGTTGCGAGGGAAACTTCCTGCCATCTTCCATCCTCCATCTTCTCGGTTACTTCTTCTCCGTGGCCGGCTTCTCGATCATCACCAGGGCGCCTTCCTTGAGCTGGCGGCTCACGGCGCGGAAGGGGCCGGTGATGATTTCCTCGCCCGGCTGGACGCCCTTCTTGACCTCGATGTAGGTCGGGTCGTTGAGGCCGGTCTCGACCTCGCGCTGCTCGGCCTTGCCGCCCTTCATCACGAAGACCACGCGCGCGGAGCGCTCGCGCTCGGCCTTCTTCTGCGTGGCGTCGGCCTTGTCGTTGGAAAGCTCGGTGGAGTTGTCGCTCTGCACCTGGGCGGCGGCCTTGGCCTTGTCGCGTTCCTCGGGCGAGAGCTTGTTGCCGCGCTCGCGCAGCGTGACGGCCTGGAGCGGCACGGAGATCACGTCGCGCACGGTCTGCGACTCGACGTCGGCGGTGCCGCTCATGCCGGGGCGCAGCGCGGCGCCCTGGGCGTCCACGCGGACGCGGACCTCGAAGTTGGTGACCTCCTCCTGCGTGCCGGTGCCCGTGGTGGTGGCGGCGTTGGCGATCTGCGTGACGCGGCCGCGGAACGGGCGGCCGGGAAAGGCATCGATGCTCACCGCCACGCTGTCGTTCATCTTCACTTGAGGAATGTCGTTCTCGTTCACCTGGAGGCGGATCTCCATCACGCTGAAGTCGGCCACGCGCATCACCTCGGTGCCGGCGAACTGGCCGGTGGCCACGACGCGCTCGCCCTGCTGCGAGTTGAGCACGGAGATCACGCCGTCGATGGGTGAGGTGATGGTGGTCTTTTGCAGGAGGTCGCGCGTCTGGGAGAGCGCGCTCTCGGTGCGCTTGATGTCGGCGAGCGAGGACTCGTAGGTGGCCTTGGCGACGCTCAGCGTGGTGCGGGCGGCGAGGATGTCGGCGTCGCTGGTGACCTTCATCTTGAACATGTTCTCGGAGCGCACGAGGTCCTGCTCCGCCTTGGCCATCTGGGCGCGGTATTGGGCGTTGAGCGCGCGGGCCGCATTGATGGATGCTTCCTGCTGCTCGACCTGGGCCTGGTAGGTATCGGGCTTGATGCGCATGAGGAGGTCGCCCTTCTTCACCGCCTGGCCCACTTTCACGGGAAGCTCGATGATCTCGCCGGCGACCTCGGGAGAAATCTTCACCTCAGTCTCGGGCTGCACCTTGCCGGTGGCGGAGACGAGCTGGGTGAGGTCTCGCTTGGCGGCCTTCTCGACGGTGACGGCGGTGGGCTTCTCCTTGTTGCCGCGGCCCCGCATCATCACGAAGCCGGCGATGAGCAGCAGCAGCAGCGAGATCCAAATCCAGCGGCGGCGGCGCTTTTTGCGCGGCTTGGCCGGCGCAGCCGCCGACGGCGGGGCGACGGCATTGGGGGGCGCGAGGGTGGCAGGCGGGGG
>CALMOL010000284.1 GCA_937871685.1 uncultured Verrucomicrobiota bacterium | reverse complement strand
GTGGTGACGTGGGTGTAGATCTGCGTGGGGGCGAGGTTAGCGTGGCCGAGCAGTTCCTGCACGGAGCGAAGGTCCGCGCCGGCATCGAGCAAGTGCGTCGCGAAGGAATGGCGCAGCTTGTGCGGCGAAACGGGCACGCCGTTGAGCGCATCAGCCGCGGCCGGCAGCGCGCGGCGCAGGGACAGCCACACGCCGCGCCGGCCGAGGCGTCGGCGCAGTTTGTTGATGAAGAGCGGGCCGGCCGTCACGCCGGCCGCGTGGCGATAGCGCGAGATCGCTTCCAGGGCCGGGCCGCCGACCGGGCAGATGCGCTCCTTCCGGCCCTTGCCCAGGACGCGCACGGTTTCGGAATACACGTCGAGATCCTCCACGTTCAGCCCAGCCAATTCGGCCAAGCGCAAGCCGGAGGAATACAGCAGCTCGAGCATTGCCACGTCGCGCGCCGCCATCCAGGCGGGGGCCTGCTTGTTCTTCTCGCGGGCCGCGGGCGCGGAGAGCAGGCCCTCGACCTGCGTGGTCGTCAGCGGGTGCGGCAGGCGCCGCGGCGCACGCGGGAGCTGCACGCCCTTGAGCGGGTTGTTCGTGAGGCCGTGGCGCTCGGAGAGAAACTTGTAGAACGAGCGCAGCGCCGCGAACTCCGCGCGCACCGTGGCGCGCGCCAGCCCGCGCTTCATCATTTCGAAGAGGTGCTCGCGAAACTCATCGGTCGGGATGAGGTGCCACTTCGGCGGGTTCTTCGGCCGCGCCCGGCGGAAGTGGGCCAGCGCGCGACGGTAGCCTTCCAACGTGGAGGGCGAGGCGTTGCGCTCGGCATCCAGGGAGCGCAGAAAATCACGCGCCCACGGGTCGCCCGCGAGCGGATCGGGGCCGACCTTCTTGCGGGGCTGCGGGTAGGCGGAGCGGCGGGCGCGAGGCATGGGGAAACCGAGAAAGACGGCGAGGATGGAAGATGGCGGGGACCGTTTCGCGCGTTGGGTGCATTTTCGTCGCGAGAAGGATTTCCTGCCATCCTCCATCCTCTCGGTCCCTCTCACCACGAGGACACCGAGGACGCGACCGGGTCGAGCTGCGCGCGCACCGTGCGGCGCCAAAGAGCCCACTGCGCCACCAAGGCGTCGCCCGGCGCGGGAGCGTGCGAGGCGGCGTCGGCGAATTCCAGCAGCTGGCGCAGCGCCGCCAAGGCCGCGGCGTAGCCGGAGGCTTCGCCCGGGCCGCCGTTCCCCAGCGGCCACTCGGAGCCGCCCCCGAGCGCGCCCCAGGCTTGGCGCAGGGAATCCGATTGCAGCACGGACTCCAAGCTCGCGCGTTGCTCGGGCGTGAGACGCGTGAAGAGATCGTCCGTCAGGTCCAGGTTTCCGGTTTCGGCGGCGGAGTCTTGCACGCGTGCCACCGTTTCGGCCAGACCCTCGTCCGGCTCCGCGAGCGGCGTGAATGCCTCGCGCAGCGCGCCGAAGTCCATCGCCCACGGCAGCGTCGCGTAGGCGGCGGGCTCATTCGCGGGCGCGGGGCCTGCCGGTGGCAACGTGGCCGGCGCGGACTGCGCGAGCGCGCGCCAGCCGAGCGGGCCTTGGATGCCGATCTCAGCCAGGTACGTCTGGCCAGGATCCCCGGCGTCGTAATGCCCGGAATCAGAGTGTTGGATCGCCACCTCGCGCAGCACATGGCCATCGGGGCGGCACAGACGCACGCGGGGCTGGTCGGCGGGGCCAAAGTCCGCCCAATTAATGTCCCAGTAGGCGAAGAGGCGTCGCGGGTCGCACGCCACGAGGTAGATCACCGGAGTCACCGGCAGCGCGGTCTCGCGGAGGACCGCTGCATCCTCGACGGCTGCAGGCGCGTGGACGGGCCAGGTCAACGGCGGCATCGGCTCCGTCGAGAGAACGAAGGGATTCTCATCGGAGCTTTCGTCGGCCACGGCCTCCGCGGCGTCCTGCTCCGCGGCGGCGAGCTTGTCCACCGGAAGGGGCAGCTCCGAAACGCTGGGCACGTCAAAGGGTTTCATGTCGAAAATCGGCCGGGCGGGCATTATCCCGAGGAAGCGCCGGAAGCCAAAGGATTTCAGCCGATTGCCCCGGTCAAGGGAATGCCTCGATGAGCACCTTGGTCGGACAGAAACGCGGCCTTTGGTCATCTGCCCAATCGGCAATTGGCAATCGACCATTGGCCATCGAAGCTTTCCCCTTGCTCTGCCGCCGCGTCATCCCCTGCCTCGATGTCACCGCCGGCCGCGTGGTGAAGGGCACCAACTTCATCCACCTCCGCGACGCCGGCGATCCCGTGGAACTGGCGATGCTCTACGATGCCCAGGGCGCCGACGAGCTGGTGTTCCTCGACATCACGGCCTCCTCGGACGGCCGCGCCCCGCTGCTCGACGTGCTCGCGCGCACCGCCGAGCGCTGCTTCATGCCACTGACGGCCGGCGGCGGCGTGCGCTCGGTGGACGACATGCGCGCGATGCTTCGAGCCGGCGCGGACAAGGTAACCCTCAACACCGCCGCGCTCGCCCGGCCGGAACTGATCACCGAGTGCGCCCGCGCCTTCGGTGCGCAGTGCGTGGTGGTGGCCGTGGACGCGCGCCGCGTGGCTTCGGCGGAGGGTGAGGGCACGCGCTGGGAGGTCTTTACCCACGGCGGCCGTCGCCCGGCTGGGCGTGATGCCCTCGCCTGGGCCGCCGAGGCCGCCGAACGCGGCGCGGGCGAGATCCTGCTCACCTCCATGGACGCCGACGGCACCAACGCCGGCTATGACCTGGAGCTGACCGCGCGCGTTTCCGAGGGCGTCCCCGTGCCCGTAATCGCCTCCGGGGGCGCGGGAAACCTCGAGCACCTCTCCGCCGCGCTGCTCGCCGGCAAGGCCGACGCCGTGCTCGCCGCCGGCATCTTCCACTTCGGCCTCCATACGGTCGGCGAGGCGAAGGAATTCCTGCGTGAGCGAGGCGTGCCCGTGAGGATGGACTGAGAGGATGAAAGATGGAGGATGGCAGGAGGCGCCTCTCGCCATGTGACCGCTTCCAAAGCGAGGGCCGTCTTCAGCCATCCTCCATCTTCCATTCTCTCGGTCCTCCTTCCCCATGCCCACCGTTTCCGGCCTCGGCGAAAACCGCCTGCTCGAGCTGCTCCTCGCCGAGCTTCCGCCCGCCGTGCGACGCCCGCGCGGCGCGCTCTCGGATGCCCTCGACGCCGATGACTGCGCCCTCGTGCGCCCGCCGCGGCGCGGCCGCCGGCTCCTCCTCAAAACTGACGGCCTCATCGCCGGCGTCCACTTCACCCCCGACACCGATCCCGCGCTCGTCGGCCGCAAGGCGCTGGCCCGCGCGCTCTCGGACATCGCCGCCGCTGGCGGCAAGCCGCGCCACGCGCTGGTCGCCCTCGCGCTGCCGGCGGACATAACACTCGAATTCGCGCGCGGCCTTTATCACGGGCTGGGCGCGTGCGCGGAGGAGCATGACGTGGGGATCGTCGGGGGCGAGACGCTTCGCACGCCCGGGCCGCTCTCCCTCACCGTGACGCTCACCGGCGCCGTGCGCGCGCGCCATTTCCCCGGCCGCGGCGGGGGCCGGCCGAGCGATGTGCTCCTCGTCACCGGCCGGCTCGGCGGCTCGTTCAGGAGCGGGCGGCACCTCACCTTTTCGCCGCGCGTGCGGGAAGGCCGCTGGCTCGCGCGGCACTTCCCCGTGCGCGCGATGATGGACCTTTCCGATGGACTCGGCGCGGACCTGCCGCGCCTGGCGCGAACGAGCGGCTGCGGCTTCCGCGTGGACCGCGAGCGCTTGCCGCGGCACGAGCACTGCACGATTGAGCAGGCCATCGGTGACGGCGAGGACTACGAGCTTCTTCTCGCTCTCGCGCCGGACGATGCCACGGAATTGGAAAGGCGTTGGCCGATCCGCTTCCCCGCGCTGCCCCTGACGCGGATCGGAGAGTTGACCGCGCCGGGTGCGGGGGAAGAATTGCCCCGTGGCCACGACCATTTCGCGTGATCCCGCTGGCACGCTGGCCCTGGGCCGCGCGCTGGCGGCGGAGCTGCGCGCCGGCGACGTGGTGGCACTCACCGGCGACCTTGGCGCGGGCAAGACGCACTTCGTGAAGGGCCTCGCCGCCGGCCTGGGCGCCACGGGCGAGGCGACTAGCCCCACGTTCACGCTGCTGCACGAATACGAAGGCGGCCGGCTGCCGCTGTATCACCTCGACTTCTACCGCCTCGCCACGCCCGCCGAGGCGCTCGCGCTCGGCCTGGATGAATATCTCGATGGCCCTGGTGCGTGCGCCATCGAGTGGGCCGACAAGTTTCCCGATCTGCTGCCGGCGCGCACCGTGTGGCTCCGCCTCGCGCACGGGGCGGACGGCTCGCGCACGGTCTCGCGCGAGTGAACCACATGCTCGTCCTCGCCCTGGAAACCTCCGGCTCGCCCGGCAGCCTCGCCCTCGGGGCGAGCGACGGCGCGTGCGTTTGGCGCGAGGACTTCCCCGCCGGGCCGCGCCACGGCGGGAACCTTTTCGCGGCGCTTGAGCGCGCTGCTCGCCTGGGGCGGCGCGGAAGGCGAAGAGAGCGCCGAAATCCGCGTCGGCCTCGGCCCCGGAGCGTATGCCGGCGTGCGCGCGGCCCTCGCCGCCGCCACCGGGCTCGTGCTCGCGCGTCCCGGCGCTCGGATCGTCGGCTTGCCCTCGGTCTGCGCTTACGCGACCGATGCGCTTGCCTGGCATGCAGTGGGCGATGCGCGGCGGGGCGCCTGGTATCACACCGCGGTGGAGGGCGGACGTTGCCTTGAGGGGCCGGAGATCTGCACGCTGGAGCAGCTCCAGGCCCGCCTCGCAGCCCGGCCGGAATGGCCGGTGCTGACCGCGGAGGAAATTTCTGCTCTCCCCGCCGCCCGCCGCGCACCGGCCGACGCCGCCCGCCTCCTCGCGCTGGTGCTTGAGGCCACGCCCCGCGCGCTGGAGCCGATCTACCTGCGCGAGCCATACATCACGCTTCCGCGGCCGCGCGCCCTGTGACATGTCCAACAACGAGATGCTCCGCTGCTGGGCTGAGATCGACCTCGGCGCCATTCGGCACAACGCGCGCGTGGCCCTCGCCCACGCCGGCCCCGGCGCGCGCGTTCTCGCCGTGGTGAAGGCCGACGGTTACGGCCACGGCGCGGGACCGGTGGCGCGCGCGCTTGCCGCCGATGGCCTCGTGCGCGACTTCGGCGTGGCAAACGTCGCCGAGGCCGCGGCATTGCGCGCCGTGCTGCCGGACGCGGCAAGCATCGAGTTGCTCTCGCCCGCGCTGCCCGCCGAGCACGCGGAGGTCGCGCGCTTGGAGGTCACGCCGTGGCTTTCCACGCCGGAGGAGACACGCGCCTACGCTGCCGTGGCCGCGGGCCGGAGCGCGCCGCTTCCTGTCGTCATCGAGGCAGACACCGGCATGGGACGCTCCGGCGTGCTGCCGGAGGGACTCGCCGCGGTCATCGTGGCCGTGATGGAATCGCCCGCGCTTCGGCTCGCCGGGATCGCCACCCATTTGCCTTCCTCGGACGAAGACGACGACTTCACGCGCGCCCAGCTCGCGGGCTGGGAGACGCTGAAGCAGGGGATCGGAGACCGAGGGTTGAAAATCGACTTCCAATCGCGCAACTCTGCCGGCCTGCTCGGCTTCCCGCCGGCGCCGGGCGGCGGCGAGATCGTGCGCGCCGGGCTGATGATCTACGGCGCATCGCCGCGGCCGGAATCCCAGGCGCTGCTCCGGCCGGCGCTGGCGTGGAAGACGCGCGTGACCCTCGTGCGCGAGTTGCCCGCCGGCCACGGCGTGTCCTACGGGCGCACCTTCCGCACGCCGCGCCCGATGCGCGTGGCCACCGTGGCGGCCGGCTACGCCGATGGATATCCGCGCATCCTCGCGGGCCGCGACACCGCGGTGCTCGTGCGCGGCCGGCGCGCGCCGCTGCTCGGCCGAGTGACGATGGACCAGATGATGTTCGACGCCGACGCCTTTCCCGACCTCGCGCCCGGCGAGGAAGTGGTGCTGCTCGGCCGGCAGGGCGCCGAGGAAATCCCCGCAGGAGAGCTAGCTTTGAAAGCCGGCACCATCGCGTGGGAAATCTTTACCGGCATCTCGCCGCGCGGCGGCCGGCTCCATCTGCCGGCAGGATAGTTGCCGCGGGCATCCCGCCGCGCCGCCCCATTGGTCATATACGTCGCAGGTGACCTATGCGACCTATGCCCTGATGCAGCGCTTCCGCGCTTGCCCGGTGCCGCTGCTTCCAGAATTTTTCCCATGCCCGAGAGCGCGCCCCCGCAGATCATCTTCAACGAGCGCTCGGCTGCGGAGCTGGCGCAGGCGCCCAAGCTGCGGCAGCTCGAGCTCCTCACCGGCCTGCGCGGCTCCTTCGCCCCGCCGGGCGCCCCGCCGGCCGATCCCGAGCGCCACGGCGGCCTGCGGCGCGACGGCCGCACGCTGCACCGCTTCCGCTCCGGCGAGTGGCGCGTGTATTTCGAGCGCGTGCCCGAGGGCCTCGCCGTGCGCCGCATCCTCCACCGCAACACCGTGGCTGACTTCCTCTTCCGCTCCAACCTGCCCATGCCCGACGAGGACGCCGAGCTGGTCGCGTCCAAGCCGTTCTGGGAGCTCATCGAGGAGGGCCGCCAAGCACCGCGGCGCCGGCCGGAATGACGGCGGCTCGGCCTCCCCGGCGCGGCCGGCGCCTCACCTGGATCGCCCTCGGCGTGGCTGGCGCGCACGCGCTGGCGTTCTGGTGGCTGGCCGGGCGCAAGCTCTTTCCGCCGTCGGCCGGTCCGCCCGCCTTCGAGGCCCGCCGCGTGCTCGGCGCCGCGGGCCGCGAAACGGCCCGCGAGTTCACCGTCCCCTCCGAGCTTTCGCCCCGGCCGGGGATGCCCTGAGATCCCGCCGAGAGGATGGAAGATGGAAGATTGCAGAGAATCCTCCGCGCGTTGGGAGCGGCCGCATCGCGAGAGGTGCTTCCTGCTATCTCCCATTGCTCCAGGCACCATGGATTTCTCGCTTCGCTCGATTCTCCATCCTCTTGGTCCATTCTCCGCCCATGTCCTCTTCCTTCGCCGCCGTGATCTTCGACATGGACGGCCTCATGTTCGATTCCGAGGCCGTGTATCGGCGCGCGTGGTTCCATTGGGTCCGCCAGTTCGGCGCGACCATGGACGACCCCACCTTCCATCGCTTCATCGGCCGCAACGCCACCTCCAGCCGCGCGCTCCTCGCGGAACTCTACGGCGCCCAGTTCGACGCGGGCGAATTCCTGCGCCGCACGCGCGAGCACGCCCTGGCGGAAGTTGCCTCCGCCGGTGTGCCCGAGAAGCCCGGCCTGCGTCCCTTGCTCGCGTTCCTTGAAGAGCGCGGGATCCCGAAGGCCGTGGCCACTTCCACTGACCGTCCCATCGCCTCGCGCTGGCTGGGCGGGCTGCTCCCGGGCTTCGGCGCCGTGGCCACGGGCGATGAGGTAGCGCGCGGCAAGCCTGCGCCTGATCTTTTCTTGCTTGCCGCCCAGCGCCTGGGCATCGCGCCGGTGGGGTGCCTCGCGCTGGAAGATTCCGCCGCTGGCGTGCAAGCCGCGCACGCCGCTGGCATGACCGTGGTGATGGTGCCTGACCTCGTGCCGCCGGCCCCGGATATCCGCGCCCTCGCCGCCCAGGTGCTGCCCGATCTCCACGCCGTCCGCGCGTGGCTGGGTGGATGAGAAGGGCCGAGAGGATGGAGGATGGCAGGAAACCCTTCTTGCGTCGGGCGCGCTCACAACGGGAGGAAAAGCCCCTGCCGTTGCCCCAGACACCCTGGCTTTCTCACTCCGCTCGATTCTTCATCCTCCATCTTCTCGGCCCCTCTCAGTCAGATTCCGGGTTGGACAAAACCGTCGCCGCCGCCGATGAATCGCGCGCCTTCTCCGCGCCTTCCGCGCGTTGGTTTCCCCCCGGTCGCGCGTGACGCCCTCTCCTGCCCAACCCACCGCCGGCCTCGCGCCGGACGCTTCGTCCGCGCCGGGGCCAGCCGCACCCACCAAGGCGCAGGTGTGGTGGCGGCGGCTCGGCTCCACGCTGATCCTGTGGGGCGCGGTGCTCGGCGCGCTCATCTGGCGCTGGGAGCCGGCGATCCTCTTTTGCATCGGCGCGGTGGCGCTGGCCGGGCTGTGGGAATTCTACCGGATGCTGGAGCAGGGTGGCCTCCCGTGCGACCGCCGCGCCGGCCTTGCCGCGGGCGTCCTGTTCTTCGCCGCGGGCTTGCCGATCATGCTACGCGCCGGGCCACACCAGACGCACGAGTTCGAGTTGGCGTTCATGTCGGTGGGCCTCGTCGCGCTCGGAATGCGGCAGGTGTTCGTGCCCGGGGCGCCGCGGCGCGAGTCGGTGCTGAACATCGCGCTCACCCTGCTCGGCCTGCTCTACGTGCCGTGGCTCATGAACTTCATGGCCAAGATCTACGCGCTCGCCCCGCGCGGCGGCGAAGGACAGCCAGACGGCGTCTTCTACCTGCTCTACCTGCTGATGACGACGAAGTTCTCGGACATCGGCGCGTATTGCACCGGATCGCTCCTCGGCCGGCACAAGATGATCCCGCGCATCTCGCCGGGGAAGACGTGGGAAGGCTTCACCGGCGCGCTGGCCTCCTCCGCGCTGGTGAGCTGGGGCCTCGTGATGCTCTTCCCGGCGCGCTTGGCGCCGATCACGCCCGGCGCGGCCGTGCTGCTCGGCGTGGGCTTCTCCGTGGCCGCGGTGCTGGGCGACTTGCTGGAGTCACTCCTCAAGCGCGCCTGTGCCATCAAGGATTCCGGCGGCCTGCTGCCCGGCATCGGCGGCGTGCTGGACCTGATCGACTCGCTGCTGTTCACCGCGCCGCTGCTGTATCTGTATCTGCGAATCGCTTCCTAGCCGAGAAGGGCCGAGAGGATGGAAGATGGCAGGGAACCTTTCTAGTCATGGGGCCGCATCCGACGCGAGCGAATGCCCCTGCCATCTTCCATTCTCTCGGTCCATGCCTCCCTCCCCTGCCATCCTCCATCCTCCATCCTCGCGGTCCGTCGTTGTCCTGGGCGCCACCGGTTCCATCGGTGAGAGCGCTGCGAAGGTGGCGCGCGACCTTCCCGATCGCGTGCGCCTCGTCGGCCTCGCCGCGCACCGCAACGCCGCGGGCCTCGCCGCGCAGGCCAACGAGTTTCGGCCGGCCGCGCTGTGCCTCGTAGATGAGTCGAAAATTCCCGAGCTGCGCGCGCTGCTCGCGCCGGGCTACGCGCCGGAGATCCTCGCGGGCGAGGGCGGCCTCGTGGAAATCTCCGCGCGCGGCGAGGCGGACGTCGTGCTCGTGGCCATCGTGGGCACCGGCGGCCTGCGGCCCGCGCTCGCGGCCATCGGGGCGGGGCGCGACCTCGCCGTGGCCTCGAAGGAAATCCTCGTGATGGCCGGCGAGGCCGTGATGAGGGCCGCGGCGAAAAAAGGCGTCCGCGTGCTGCCGGTGGATTCCGAGCACAACGCTATCTTCCAATGCCTTGAGGGGCGCGATTCCGCCACGGTGCGGCGGCTGATCCTCACCGCCTCGGGCGGACCGTTCCGCCGGTCGAGCGCGGAGGAGATCGCCGCCGCTACGCCCGCGCAGGCGCTGCGGCATCCCACCTGGACCATGGGCGCGAAGATCACGGTGGATTCCGCGACGCTCTTCAACAAGGGCTTGGAAATGATCGAGGCGCGCTGGCTCTTCGACGTGCCGATGGACCGCGTGGAAGTCGTCGTCCACCCGCAGAGCATCGTCCACTCGATGGTGGAGTTCATCGACGGCTCGGTGCTCGCGCAGTTGTCGCACTCCGACATGTGCTTCCCGATCCAATACGCCGTGTGCTGGCCCGAGCGCGTGCCCAACCGCCTGCCGCCACTGGACTTCGCCAAGCTCGCCCGCCTCGACTTCGAGGCGCCGCGCCGCGCCGCCTTCCCCGCGCTGGACCTCGCCGCGCGCGCCGGCGCCGAGGGCGGCACCCTGCCCGCCGTGCTCAATGCCGCCAACGAGGTGGCCGTGGAGGCCTTCCTCCAGCGCGGGCTCCCGTTCCCGCGCATTTGGGAAACGGTGGCCCACACGATGGACGCGCACGCCGTCGTGCCCCACGCGCCGCTGGAAGCGATCCTGGAGGCCGACGCCTGGGCGCGCCGGCACGCGGCGGGGATCGCCGGCTGAGACGGGTCCCCGAGCGGTCGCCTCGCTTGACCGCCTCGGGCGGGGTGTGTAGTGATTACTACACAGTCATCACGCGAACCGATGCCCGCCCCGTTCGGACCCTTCTTGCGCCGCCAGCGCGAGCGGCTGCGCACCCAGCGCGGCGAGGACTTTTCCGTGCGCCAGGTCGCCGGCCGCGCGGGGCTGGAGCCCTCGTATCTCTCGAAGATCGAGCGCGCCCTCCAGCCGCCGCCCGGCGAAGCCGCCGTGCGGGCGCTCGCCCGCGAGTTGGAGTTGGATCCCGACGTGCTCCTCGCGCTGGCCGGCAAGGTTTCCTCGGACCTCCAGAAGGTCATCCTGCGCCGCCCGCAGCTTTTCGCGCAGCTCATTCGCGAGCTCAAGAACCAGCCCGACCACGCCGTGCTTCGCGTCGTCCGCGAGGTGCGCGACGGCGACTGGTGATCCGCTCCGCGCGTCTCTCAACCCGCACCCTTCAACTCTCCACCCGCAATTCCCCTAGCCATGATCGAGCTTTCCCGCGACACACTTGTCTTCTCGTTTCCCGAAGTCCATCCCACCGCGCGGCTGACCGTCTCGTTCCAGCGCACGCTGCGCCTGCCGGACAACGGGCGCGATTACCCGCTCCCGCCGGGCTTCGGCGGGTTTCCGCTGCGCCACGTGGACGACTTCGCCGGCAACCTGCCGGCGGAATGGCCGAAGCATGGCGGGGTGCTGCTGCCCATGCGGCAGGCCGAGGCCATGTGGCTGTCCTTCCGCCCCGACTATCTGGGCGACCACGCCACGGCGTATCCCTTCGCCATCAAGATCGCCGCGGGCAAGATCAATGCCGTCTCGGGCGGCCCGTGGGCGCGTCCCCTGGCGCGCGACCCGCAGGACTACGTGGTCGCGCCGCGCCAGCCGTGGCTCGATGGCTTCAATGTCCAGCAGGGCACCGTGCGCCAGTTCGTGGCCATGCCGCTGGGCGAGGGATACTCCGCCGAGGAGCAGCTCACCGGCGCGGCCGAGCACGGTGGCCTGCAGTTCCTCGTGGCGCCGATGAGGGCAGAAGCCTTCGCGCGGCGCTTCCCAAAGATCGTTCGGCGGCGCGAGGTGGGCACCGCCATGGGCATCATGGACTGCGTCCCGTCTTGCCCCGCGCCCGCCGCCCCAGCCGCGATGGGCCTCGCCCCCGGCGGCCGGATGCGGCAGGAAATCTACGACGACCCGCATCGCCCCGACGAGTGGGACGAAGCCCAGGCGTCGCGCTGCTTCGTCCACTTGCTGAACTCCGCCCACTGGCGCGCCGCCACCGGCGATGAGCCGCCGCCCTCGCCCGTCACCGCCCAGGCTTACGCGCAGGCCGGCCTGCCGTGGTTCGAGTATTACGACGAGAAGGCGCGCCCGGTCGGCGGGTCCGGCATCCTCGCCGGGCTCAAGAGCCTGGCGGCCATGGCTACGTCCAAGCGGAAGCCGCTGCCGAACAACGCAAGCGTCGCTCCCGGCGCCATCCAGGTGATCCACGCCCCGCCGCGCCGGGACAACGTGGTGCGCGAATCGGGTGACTGGTAAAACCTGGGTGCAAATCGTTCATCCCGGTTGTCAAGTCGCCTCAGCCTTCCTAAGATCGGCGATGAAGTTCGCCCCCCTCCTTCGTGCACCGCTCGCCGCCGGCGCGTTTTTCCTGCTCGCAACGGCCTCCCTCCTCGCCGCGCCCGGCGACGCTTCGCCGGATGGCGCGTGGAAAGAGTCCCCTGATGCACCGATCCGCTCAAGCACGGGGGCGATGAACCGCATCAAGGCTTCCACGTATCGCCTCTTCACCCTGGACGCGGCGGGCATGAAGGCGCAGTTGGCCAAGGCGCCCGTGGAGGCCATGCGCCGCACCGCCGCCGGCACGCCGATCACCTTGAACCTGCCCGCCCCGGACGGCACCTACCAACGCTTCCTGGTAGAGGAATCCTCCATCATGGAGCCTGGCTTGCAGGCTGAGTTCCCCGATTTCCGCACCTACGTGGGCCGCGGGATCGACGACCCGGCTGCCTCCGCGCGCATCTCGGTGACGATCCTCGGCTTCCACGCTCAGGTGCTCACCCCGAAGGGCGCGTGGTATATCGATCCCTTCTACCACCTCGAGCAGGGGCTCTACATGAGCTACTACAAGCGCGACGCCCTGCGCGGCAAGGAGGGCTGGCAATGCTTCACGGAGGCGGGCAACAAGGACCTCTTCGCCTCGATCCGCCGGGCCGACGGAAGCCTCCCGGAGGTCGGCCCCATCGGTGGCACCCTGCGCACCTACCGCCTCGCGTGCGCCGCCAACCACCAATACGTGGCGGTCTTCGGCGGCACCGTGGCCGCCGGCCAAGCCGCCGTCGTGGTAGCCGTCAACCGGGTAACCGGCGTGTATGAGGTGGAGGTCGGCATCCGGATGGTGCTGATCGCCAACAACTCCTCGATCATTTACCCGAGCGCCACGGGGGATCCTTACAGCAACGGCACTGGCGCCCTCAGTCAAAACCAGACCAACCTGGACGCCGTCATCGGCACCGCCAACTACGACATCGGGCATGTCTTCACCACCGGTTCCGGCGGCGTGGCCGGATTGGGCGTGGTCTGCCGCGTCAACCAAAAGGCCCAGGGCACTACCGGCCTGCCCAGCCCCGTGGGCGACCCCTTCTACATCGACTACGTGGCGCACGAGATGGGCCACCAGTTTGGCGGCGCCCACACCTTCAACTCCGTCACCGGCTCCTGCAACGGCAACCGCACGGGCACCGCCGCCTACGAGCCCGGCTCCGGCTCCACCATCATGCCCTACGCGGGCATCTGCGGCACGGATGATCTTCAACCGCATTCCGATCCGTATTTTCACACCTATTCGTTCGACCAGATCGTCACCTACACGACGACCGCCACCAGCGGCGACAGCTGCCCGACGCGCACCAGCACCGGCAACAACCCGCCCACGGTGACGACTTTCGCCGCCGGCGCCTACACGATCCCTAACGGCACGCCCTTCGCGCTCACGGCCGTCGGCTCCGATCCAGACGGCGACGCGGTCTCCTACTGCTGGGAACAATTCAACCGCGGCGCCGCCCAAGCCATCACCGACCCGGACAACGGCGCGTCTCCGATCTTTCGCTCCTACAACCCGACGTCCAGCCCCACGCGCATCATCCCGCGCCTGAGCGATCTCCTGGCCAACACGCTCGCGCCCGGCGAGAAGCTGCCCGCCTACACCGGCACCACCACCCGCACGCTCAACTTCCGCGTGACCGCCCGCGACAACCGCGCCGGCGGCGGCGGCGTCACCCAGGCTGCCACCAGCGTCAAAGTGGCCACCGCCGCCGGGCCGTTCAACGTCACCTCGCAAAACGCCGCCGGCATCTCCTACGGCGGCGACGCGATTGTCACCGTGACCTGGAACGTGGCCGGCACCACCGCTAACGGCATCAACGCCGCCAACGTGAATATTCGCCTGTCCACCGATGGCGGGAACAACTTCACCTTCCTCCTCGCGCAGGGCATCCCGAACAACGGCTCCGCCACCGTGGCGCTGCCCAACCTCAGCGCCACGCTGTGCCGCTTCAAGGTCGAGCCCACAGACAACATCTTCTTCGCGCTCAACACGCAGAACTTCGCCATCACCGCCTCGCCCGACTCCGACGGCGACGGCGAGTCCGATCCCGCGGAAGTCCGCGCCGGCACCGACCCGCAAAACGCCAACGACTACCTGCGCATCACTTCCAACACGCGCGGGGCGGGCGGCGAGACGATCACCTTCCCGAGCAAGCTCAACCACACCTACCGCATCGAGCGCTCCACCGACCTGCTCTCCGGCTGGACGATCCTCTTCGACAACATCGTCGGCACGGGCGGTGATGTCTCCCGCACTGACTCCGCCGCCACCGGCGCGACGAAGTTCTTCTACCGCGCCGTCACCGTGCCGTGAGGCCCGCCGGGCGATGTGGCCCTCGGATAGTCGCGTTGCTCGCCTTGAAGCCGCCATTGCCGCGTCATCGAGCGGCGTGGCGGGCGTCTGCCCCGCTTGATCTCAGACCCGCGCGCCAAGTTCGCGTGCCCCGTGCCGTCCATGTGATCCATTCGTCCCGGCGGCGTCCGCCCCGCTCTCCATGCTCTCCGAATATCTTCCCATCCTGATCCAGGCTATCGTGGTGATCGGCTTTGCCGCCGTGACGCTGCTGGCCAGCGTGGCGCTCGGGCGCGCCGGCCGGCGCAACAAGGTGAAAGACTCGGCCTACGAGTGCGGCATGCTGCCGCTAGGGGAGGCCGCGCCGCGCTTCTCGGTGAAGTTTTACCTCGTGGCGATGCTCTTCATCCTCTTCGATATCGAGGTAGTATTCATGTATCCCTGGGCCGTCGTTTATCGGGGCTTCCTGCTGGAATACGGCCGGATCATCCTGTGGTCCATGCTGGGCTTCGTGGGTATCCTGACCGTGGCCTACGTGTATGCGCTCAAGAAGGGCGCGCTGGACTGGAAGCAGTAGGGCGGAGGTTAAGGGGGGATGGTTGAGGGTTGAGAAATGGCCGCGGAAGCACGGCCAGGGAGCGGGCGTTTCTTCTGGAAGATATTCCTGCTTCTCCTGTCTTTGGAGGTCCGCCTCCTCGATCCTGCTCGGATTCCGACCTCCGCCGCGGGTTGAATGGCGATTTCAGGCAGCGGTCAACCCGTTGAGACTGGCCAAGTGCCTTGCCTTTCCCTCCAAGTGGTCTGGACGGTCACTCCCAAGGCCTCGCCAAGTCACTCGAAGGACCTTCACACCGTTTTTCAAAGAGATGGAGCGGATGCTCAGGGAAACGGGTAGCGCGGGCGGGGCGCCCGCGCTACCCGCGCCCTCTTGCTCTCGATCAACTTCCTTGAAAAAGGGTGTAAGGTCCAGGGTGGCTTGGGGAAGTTGCCAGACTTCCCGCGGGCACTTCCCGACTCCCCGTGGGGAGGTTTCAGGTCCCCTCGGGAACCCTTGAGGTCCCCGCGGGCGCTTCCCAGGTGCCCTCGGGAAGCCAAAAGGTGGCCGGGGGAGGCTTTCAGGTGCCCGAGGCTACCTCCGAAGTCCCCGCGGGGGGTTCCCGAGTGCCCGAGGGGAGTTCGGAAGTCCCCTCGGGCACCCGGCAAGGTCCCGAGGGGAGTCCGAAGGTGCCCGAGGGAAGGTGCGGAGGTTCCCAAGGGAACCCTCCGAGGTGGCCGAGGGAACCTTCGAGGGTTCCCTCGGGGAGTCGGGAGACTTCCCCAGCGGGGCTGCCGAAGTCGGTGGCGCGGTGGGTTTGGAGCGGCTTTTTCCTGCTCCGCTTCTGGAGCGAGAGCGAAAACGCGATCCGGGGACAGATCGTCGATTGGGTAGGCCTGACGGTCTCCCACCTTCGCGTTGGTTCCCGGCGGTGGAATCAGCGTTACCGACAAGATTTGAACGCTTGGTGTGAATCGAGGCCTCGCCAGCGGGCGCGCTTGGCCCGCTAGGGGCGGTGGCTACTGGGACCGCTGGCATCCCTGCCGGCTGGGATTCTCCCGGGCATCTGACTTCTCCCCCTCGGGCTTCCGGGGGCGGCAAAGAGCGATGGCCCAGTCCAAAGGCCCGAGAATCCAGATGCCCGGCAAGACCCTGCCGGCAAGGATGCCA
>CALMOL010000283.1 GCA_937871685.1 uncultured Verrucomicrobiota bacterium | reverse complement strand
CGCGCAGAAGTATCTCGAGTCCAAGCCCGCCGCGCCGGCCGCCCGGGCGCAGGGCCTGCTGGAGGCCGGCGAGGCCTTCGTGGGCCTGCAGAAGCTCGACGACGCCCAGCGCAACGCCGAGCAGGCGCTCGCGCTCGCGCCGGCCGGCGCGCTCAACGCCGAGGGCCGCCTCCTGCTCGGCCAGGTGCAGATGGCCCGCGGCGACGCCGCCGGCGCCGCGAAGGACTTCCTGGCCGTGGCCGTGCTCTTCGATGATCCCGAGATCACGCCGCGCGCCCTCTCGCTCGCCGCCGAGGCGCTGACGAAGGCCGGCAAGGCCGAGGACGCGAAGAAGGCCCTGGAGGAAATGCGCACCCGCTTCCCCGGCTACGCCGCCGCGCGGGGGAGGTGAGGGTTGGTTGGGGGGATGGCTTGGTCCCTCACGCC
Organism: uncultured Verrucomicrobiota bacterium; assembly: GCA_937871685.1. Classification (GTDB taxonomy): domain Bacteria; phylum Verrucomicrobiota; class Verrucomicrobiia; order Chthoniobacterales; family SZAS-18; genus SZAS-18. The sequence continues at coordinate 7,424 of CALMOL010000283.1, read as the reverse complement.
GTCTCGCGGCAACGCAAAACCGCCTCGCCCTTCGCCGTCCTCGGCATAAACTGCCATCATGTCCGCCGTCCTCGCGCCGCCGCGCCGCTCCACGGAGGAGGAGTATTTCGCCTTCGAGGAGACATCCGTGACGAAACATGAGTTCTACCAAGGAGAAATTTTCGAAATGCCCGGCTGCACTTTCGCCCATGAACGTTTGGTGGCGAAGCTTTTGGCAATTTTTGACAACCGGCTTGCCGCCGGCCCCTGTCAGCCAACCAGTTCCAACCTCAAGGTAAAGGTCGAGGCGACCGGCCTCATCGCCTATCCCGACGTGGCCGTCACCTGCGACCCGCCCCGGATGGTGGTTCAGCAAGGCCGCGCGCTCGCCAACCCGACCGCGCTCTTCGAGGTGCTGTCCGAGTCCACCGAGGCATACGACCGCGGCGGCAAATTCGCGCAATACCGCCAGATTCCTTCGCTGCGCGCCTATGGCTTGGTTTCGCAGTGGGAGCCGATGGTGGAGATGTTCGCTTGGGAGCCGGGCGGCCCCATTGTCATGCACGAGGCCAAGGGTTTGGAGGCCGAGCTCGAAATCGCCGCGCTCGGCATTCGCCTGCCCCTGACCGATCTGTATCGCGGCGTGGTGCTCCCGCCCCGCTCGACAGTCCTGCCGCCCGATTGGGAGGAGCGAGGCGTCGTCGGCTGAGGCCGCCTCATCCTACCTTCTCCGACCCGATCAGGCCGCACGCCGCGCCGGCCGGGTCGCGGATCACGCAGAAGTCCTTGCCGCAGAGGTCGCGCGGGCCGTGGAGCACCTCGCCGCCGCGCGCGACGCACTCGCGGATGCTCGTCGCCACGTCGGCCACGTTGAAATACACGAGCCACACGGGCGGCAGGCCGACGTTCGAGCCGCGCGCGTGGCAGACGCCAGTGACGCCGGAGCCGTCCGCCGCGTTCATCATGTAGTCCTCGTAGCCGTCCATCTCGACCGCCTCAGAGGTCCAGCCGACGACGGCTTGGTAGAAGTCGCGCACGCCCGCGGCGTCCGCGACGGTGAGGTCTGTCCACGCGATGGCGCCGACGGGAAGGGAGGAATCGTTCGAGGCATCCGACATCGGGAGGAAGCGCGGGGCGCGGTGAGGGGACGAACCGAGAAGATGGAAGATGGAGGATGGCAAACGCGCACGACGGTGTCACGCGCGACGATCTGCTTTGGCCTCCCACCGCCTGTTCTGCCGCATCGGCCTTGTCCGTTCACCACCTGCCATCTTCCATCCTCCATCCTCTCGGTCCATCCTCCGCTCATGACCGCTCCCGGCTTTCTCGACAAGCTCATTGGCCGCCTCGGCCGCGTCCGGCCAGAGGAGGCGCAAGCGCACCTCCTGCGCGTGGTGCGGGAGAAGGGATTCTTCGAGGCGATCTTCAACACCATCCAGGAGGGCATCCTCGTCACCGATCCTGCCGGTCGCATCACCTACCTCAACGCGGCCTCGCACCAGTTCTTCGGCATCGATGATTCCTGCCTTGGCCAGCCGCTGAGCGAGTGTGTGCGCGGTCTCGACTGGGAATCGCTCACCCGCGCGGCCGAGGCGCTCGTCTCGCGCGACATGCAGGTGTTTTACCCGCAGGAGCGCTTCCTCAACTTTTACCTCGTTCCCCTCCAGGCCCATCACCTTGCGCCCTCCACGCGCGCTTCACGGCGGGCTGCCGCGAAGGCGGCCAAGGCGGGCGGCGTGTCTGAGGGACCGGCCGCGTGGGCCATGATCGTGCGCGACATCACCGAGACGCGCCGCTCGACCGCCGAGACCATCGAGAGCGAGCGCCTCAACGCCCTCACGCTCCTCGCCGCCGGCGTGGCCCATGAGCTGGGCAATCCCCTCAACTCCCTCGGCATCCACCTCCAACTCCTTGAGCGCAAGGTGCGTCGCCTCGACGATCCCGCCGCGCGCGCCGGCCTCGACGAGGAGATCCACGTGGCCCGCGACGAGATCCGTCGGCTCGACTTCATCGTGTCGCAGTTCCTGCGCGCCATCCGCCCCTCCCGTCCGCTCCTCCGGCCGGATGACCTCAACGCGGTGGTGCGCGAGGCCGTGGGCTTCCTCGCCGCCGAGCTGGAGGACCGCCGGGTGCTGGCCGAGACGGACCTGGATGAATCCCTCCCGCTCCTCGCCCTTGACCGCGACCAGATTAAGCAGGCCTTCTACAATCTCATCAAGAACGCCTCCCAAGCCATGCCCGACGGCGGTGTGCTGCGCATTCGCACCGCGCGCGAGCCGGGCCACGCGGCCGTGTCCTTCGCGGACACCGGCGGCGGCATCTCGGCGGAGAACCTCTCGAAGGTCTTTCAGCCCTACTTCACGACGAAAGGCGCGGGCGGCACCGGCCTGGGCCTGATGATCGTGCGCCGCATCGTGCGCGAGCATGGCGGCGAGATCGAGCTACAGAGCACCGAGGGCCGCGGCCTGACGGTGACCGTGCGCCTGCCGCTCGGCGAGCGCCAGGTGCAGATGCTGCCGGCGGGAGGAGGGGACGTGAGAAGTGATCGGTGAGAGGTGAGAAGTGGCAGCATTCGATGTCCGCAGGTGAAATGCTTCCGCGCAAAGGCGATGCATGGCGCCTCACCCCTCACCGATCACTTCTCACGATGATCTCCTTCCCGCCGCTTCCCGCCGATCCTGCTGCGTTCTGGTCCGATGAATCCACGCGCCGGCACGAGTTTCCCGTGTGCGAGCGGCAGGTCTTCCTTGCGCACGCCGCGGTGTGCGCGCTGCCGCGGCGCGTGGCGCAGGCCGAGGCGGATTTCGTCCACGCGGCCTCCGAACAGGAGCCGGACTACGCGTGGATCCTCGACCAAACGCGGCGCACCCGCGAGGCCGTCGCGCGCCTGCTGCCCGGCGCGCACGCCGATGAGATCGCGTTGCTCGGCCCCACCTCGCTGGCGCTCTCGCTCGTCGCGCTCGGCCTGCCCTGGGAAGCGGGCGACGAGGTCGTGTATCACGCCGACTGCTACCCGGCCAACGTTTATCCCTGGATGGAACTCGCCCACCGCGGCGTCCGCCCCGTGGCGCTTCGGCCGGCCCGGCCCGGCGAGATCACCCCGGAGGCCGTCGAGCGCGCCCTTTCGCCGCGCACCAAGCTGGTGGCGCTGGCCTCCGCGAACTTCCTGACCGGCCATCGCATCGATCTCGACGCCATCGGCCAGATGCTGCGCGCGCGGGGCGTGCTGCTTTGCATTGATGCCATCCAGACGCTCGGCGCGTTCCCGTTGCCCGTGGAGCACGTGGACTTCCTTGCGGCCGATGCCCACAAGTGGATGCTCGGCCCGCTCGCCGTCGGCGTGTTCATGGTGAAGCGTGCGCACTGGGAACGCCTCCGCCCCGCGCTGCTCGGCGCGGCCAACGTGCGCTGCCCCGACTTCATCGCGCAGGACGAGATCGTGCTCGCGGACGGCGCGGCGCGCTACGAGCCGGGCGTGCTGAACATCGCCCCGATGCTTGGCATGAAGGCCGGCCTGGAGATGATCGCGCACGTTGGCGTTGAGCGCATCGGCGAGCGTATCCACGCGCTCAAGCGCCGCCTTTTCGAGCGATTGTCCCCGTTCGGTTTCACGCCGTTGGGCGAGGTGGACGGCCCGCGCGCCGCGGGAATGCTCACGCTCGCGCACCCGACGGCCGACTTGCCCGCGCTTTTCAAGGCGCTCAAGGCCGCGCAGGTCATCCCCTCGCTCCGCCGCGACCGTGCCGGGAAACCCCACCTGCGCTTCTCGCCGCACTTTTCCAACACGGCGGCCGAGATGGACCGCGTGGCCGAGGTCGTGGCCGCCCATCTTCCGGCCGTCTGATGCGGACGACACGGGAAGTCCTTGCCACCGTTCCAGGGTCGCGGCTCCGTTCGCCGGTGAAACCTGCGCTTGTCCTCCTCCTCGCGCTTTGCCTTGGCATCGTCCCGACTTTGGTCGCCCAGGCTCCGGACGCGCGCCCCGCGGTCCGCAACTTGGCCGGCGAGGTGCTCCGCAACCCCAGCATCATCGCCTTTGACGGCGCAGCCTTCGACGTCGCCCACGAAGGCGGCGTGGCGAAGGTTCCCTGGGAGCGAATGCCGGAGGCGTGGCGTCGCGGCTATGCCTACGATCCCGGCGCGCCGGCCCGTGCCGCGGAAGCTCGCGCGCGCGCCAAGGGAGCCCCTCGGTCCGCGGAAGCTGAGCCCGAGGTGATCGTGGCGGGAAAATCCCTTGGCCTGAACCAGGACCGCCAGCTTTGGATCGTGCTGCCGATGCGCCTGGATGTGCGCATGCCCAACGGTTCGCCGCCCGGCGAGGCCGAGTTGCGTCGGCTGCCCTCCTTGGTCGTGCCGCAGGGCAGCCAGATTGCCGTGATCCCCGCTGCCGAGGTGCCGCCGGGCTGGGAGAAGGACCAGTTTGTGCTGGTCAAGGCGCGCCTTATCCGGCGCGCGCCGCTGCCCAACGATCCGGCCACGATGGTGAACTACGTGCGTGGCGTGACGCCGTGGTCCGACCCGCAAGTCACGATCAAGCCATCCCAGCCGCCGCGGCCTGAAGTGGGCCGGTGATGCCTCGCAGTTATCCCGCGCACACCTCTCCAAAAAGGCACGCTCCGAGCATCATCTTTTCCCCCGGGAGGAGTTGGCCATGCTTCAGGGCGCACGGCGGCCAAGCGCGACTACCGGTGGCGGATGCTTGGTCTTGGCCTGGAAATAATCCGTGGCCTGGTTGGGAATCGCTGCGCTGCTATGGCACGTCCTCCTCGGTGAAAGCGGGGATTTCGAAGGCGTTGTCCGGCGCTTCGTGGGCGGCGGGAGCGCGCACGAGGTGAACGCTGCACGGCGCCTGGGAGGCCACGGCGGACGCGGCCGAGCGCCACCACGCCAGGGCGCGCTCGCCGGCCGTCGGCGCGCCGAGGATGATGGTGTCGGCGTGGTTGCGCCGCGCGAAGTCGAGGATGGCTCCAGCCGGCCGCAGGGCTTCCACGACATGGAGCGACAGGCGCTCCGGCGGCAGCTTCAGCGGCTCCACCCAGTGGCGCAGGCGCACGAGGTGGTCGAGGTGCCCGTCGGGATCAGGCGTGCTTTCTGCCGCGGCGATGACGGGACGCTCGAAGCCGCCGCGCACGGCCAGGCACACGAGGCGGAACTCCTCTGCCACGGCAATCCTCCGGCGCGTGGCGCGCAGCAGGGCCTCGTCGCGCACGGTGTCGGGATGTCCCGTATCCACCGCCACGAGGATCACGGGGGCCGCGTCGCGATTCTCCTCCGCGCGGCGGCCGCGGCTCGCGGCGGAGCCGTGGCGGGCGCCCCACCAGCGACGCAACTGGGCGAGCGGGCTGGCGGCCGCGGACTTCCCAGCGCGGCCGGTGAGTTGGACACGGTCCGGATGACGCAGGTCGAAGGCCACGTGCGCGGCGGATTGATAGCGCGCAGCCGCCTTGACCTCGAGGCAGCGCAGGATTACCTCCTGTAGCCAGGGCGGGACCGAGGCCACATGAGCGCGTGGGGGCAGGGGGTCGCGCCAAAGGCGGTCCCGCAGGCCGGCGGTGGTAGCAGGAATTCCAAAGGGCAGCTCCCCGCTGGCCAGCTCGTAGAGGACCACGCCCAGCGCAAAGAGGTCGGAGCGCGGGTCATCCCGGCGGCCCTCGACCTGCTCGGGCGAGACGTAGGGCGCGGAGCCGGCCATGTGACGCTGCTCCTCGGCCAGCAAATCAGGGAAGCGCGCGTGATGGGCGAGCCCAAAATCAATCAGCGTTGCCAAGCCGTCGGGGCGGACGATGACGTTGTCCGGCTTGAGGTCGAGGTGAATGGCATCCTGCCGGTGGAGGACGTGGAGCGCGTCGGCGATGGCTGCGCCGAGGCGGGCGATCTCCTCGGCGGGGAGCGGCGCGCGGGCCGCGATTTTTCCGAGGCCCTCGCCGCCGATGAAGGGGAGGACAAGATACGGCACGCGCTCCAGGTCGCCGACGGCAATAAGGCGCGGGAAGTGCGAGCCCGAAAGCGCGGATAAGATCGTGCTCTCGGTCTCGAAGCCGAGCAGGCTCTCGGCGGATTCACCGGCGCCGAAGCGCGGCAGCTTCATCACCATCGGTCCCAGATGATCCGGGTGCGCAACGCGGAAGAGGCGGCCCATCGCACCGGCGTGGATGCGCTCGCCGAGGACGAAGCCGTCGATCTCGGCGCCGGTCGCGAGTGGGCCGCTGGGCATGGAGGTCAGATGCCCGCCTCCACGCGGCGGGCGAGCTGGAGGGAAAGTCCGGCGGCGCGAATTTTCTGTGCGGCGGCGAGGTGGTCGTAGGGAACGCGGTGAAAGGTCAGTGCGCCCACGGCGGGATCGAAGAGCGCGTAGCCCGCGGCCGGCCGGCGGTCGCGCGGCTGGCCGACGGAGCCAACCACCGCGACCCAGCGCCGGTTGCCGCGCAGCGGGATCGGGCTGCTGGGCACCGGCTGGAAGGGCGACATCCCGCCGGGACGCGCCTCGAACCACAGCATCTGGCGGTGGACGTGCCCGCAGAAGGTGAGCCGGGTGCCGGCCGCCTCGGCGCAACGCCACGCGGCGGAAGGGCCGTCGAGGTAATCCCATCGCTCCGGCGACGCTGCCGAAGCATGCGCGAAGCAAACCGCGCCTTCGTGCGCGACCAACGGAAGCGCGGCGAGGAACTCCTTCTGCACGGTGCTCAACTGCGCGCGGGAAAACTCCATCGCCTCGGCGGCGAGGTCGTTCATGTAGCGCGCCGGCCGCGCCACGGCGTCGTCATGGTTGCCCTTGAGAACAAGCGCCCCCTCGGCTTGAAGTTGCATCACTCGCTCGACCACTGCGGCCGGGTCGGCCCCGTAGCCAACGAAGTCGCCGAGTAGCGCGAGGCGCGTCGCGCCGGCCGCCCGCGCGTGCCGCCGGCAGGCCTCGAAGGCCTCGAGGTTGGCGTGGATGTCGGAAAGGAGTGCGATGGGCACGGCGCGCCATGCTGCGGGCAACCCGGCCCGGGCGCAATCGGGGCGATTTCCGAATGGATGAGCTACGGAGGCAGCCGGTTCCTGAGAATCACGAAATCGCCTGGTCCCCGCATCCGCCCCAGCCGGCTTGCGGAAGGACCGACGCGGCGGAGCGGAAACTCCGGGGGTAGCCGGGCAGCCTCCGCAATGCTCAAGGGCATTGCGGGACAGCCCGTGTCGGACTCGAAGACGCCGCGCCGCCGCGCGGGAGCGAGAAGCCGAACTTCTGCAGGCCGGCCTCCTTCACCTTGTCGAGAGCCTGGATGAGATTCGCATGCCTGGCATTTCGGTCCACCGCGATGAAGAGCTTGGTCTCCTTGGCCTCCGCTTGGTCAGCGGCCATGCGTTGCTTGAGCGCCACGACGAGGGCCTCGGCGGTGATGGGCTGCCTTGCCAGAGTGAAGATCGAGGCGTTCCTGCCGTCGGTGGTCGCGGACACCTCCAGC
>CALMOL010000282.1 GCA_937871685.1 uncultured Verrucomicrobiota bacterium | reverse complement strand
ACCGCGGAAAACGCCAGCAAAAACCCACTCAATCCCCTTAACTAAGCGCCATTCGACCCTGACCCCTTTTTCCTCGCTCAGCGTGCCGGCCGCGCGCTCAAGAGGAAGTGTCAAGAGTTGTCGCCTGACCCGTATCGCCAGCCGGTTATAACCACTTTCGCAAGTCTAAAGGACTTGCGTGAGGCAGGTATTCGTCGTGGCGTCCTCTAATGAACATCGTTATCGCGCGGTCAGAACTCCTTGGGCGATTAAATCCACTAACAGTCATCCCAAGCTTCACAAAAAAAACAATCCCCACATACTCGAGAGGATTTGGATCAAATTGCACAAGCAACTTCTCTGGTGTTAAATCCCAAACATCTTTCCCATCAAACAACAACTTCGGAGATTTAGGAAAGAAACCTATGTCACACACCCTATTTGCACAATAAGTTACTCGTGTGGCCTCGTAGTAATCTGATAATATATTGTCCGCCTCGGCCATTGTGCTAGAGGGATCCCCGCAGAGCGAATGCACATTCTCTCTAGCCATGCCAAATAAGACAGGCTCAGCACCGACGTATGGCTTTAGAATAAACTGATTGAGAGCGTTCATTTGTTCGGAGTCTGTCTCGGTATCTGAGACCAATCAATTCCACCTGACCCGGTTTTCGGAAATGCGTCAAACATATCTTGGATGTGTCGATCATACTTGCTTCCAAACTTCGCTCGAATGTCATCAACCCCCATCTGGAGGGCGCCGTCATAATCACCGGCTTTGATCATCAACGATTGCCGATGTCGGAAAGAAGTCGTTAAAGCCCCTCCCCCATGACTCGCCGTCTTGTAATGATCAGTCCTAGCCATGCGAATGGCAGGCGCAGCATAATGATCGAACACGCTAATGTCATCCGTTATCATGTGATGAGATTCCGTGTCATAGAACTCAGCATGTTTTTTAGTGTGCCTGTGCATCCCACCTTCAATGAGCGTTCCGATGAACCGGCTGCGCGCCGAGGTTGAGCCGAGGACCTTGTCGTCGAGGTTGTTCTGCGCCTGCCCGGTCGAAAGCTTCAAATCGACGTAGAACTCGTTGACCTGCTGGTCGGTGGCCTCCTTGGGGATCACGTAGTTGCCACTTGGCCCTGGGCGCGGGGTAAGCCCCGGTCCCACCGCTGCGGCAACCAGCAGGGTCGGCCCGTATGGGTTGTCGAACTGGGCATAGTTCGCGGCTCGCTTGATGCCGATGTAGCCGGCCCCACCGCTGGCTGTGGCGATAGAGCCAAGGTAAGTCGCTGCCCCAAGCCCCGTGACGGCAACCGGCGCGATTGCGGGGAGGAACCCGCTCGTCGTCACCGCCTGGGCCGCCGCGGCACCGGCGACCGCCGCCCCGGGCGAGGCCATCGTGCGCCGAAGCTCCTCGAAGCTCTTGGCGTCGCGCAGCCCCTCAAGGTCCCAGCTGCTCCACGGGTTCTGTCTGACGAACGCGTAGAGGTTGGGGCCGTCCACGTAGCCGGCGGGGTCTTTGGAGATGAATACCCCGGTCTCCAGGCAGCGGGGGCGGTGGCCCTCGTTGACGAGGCCGGTGGGGTCTTCCTCCTTCGTGTTGGCGCGCTGGCGCTCGGGGTTGGCGCCCCACTCGGCCGCGCGGGTGCCGAAGGCTTGGTAGGCGCCCGCCCAGGTCATCGCCCCGCTCGCGTCGCTCTGGGCCGTCACGTCGCCGCGGTGGCTGTAGTGATTCAGGCGCAGGGGCTGCACGGTGCCCGCCTCGGTGCGCTGGGAGTAAAGCAGGCCGCCAACCCCGCCGCCCTGGTCAGGGCCGCGCACCAAGTCCAGCGTGGGCGCGCCGGCCTTGGTTTCCAGCACGCTCAGCCCGCCCGCGAAGCTGACGGTGGTCGTCTCGGGCGCGTTGCCCGCGTTGGGCTCGGTGCGCGCGATGCGGCGCGCGCGGTGGTCGTAAGCGTAGGCGTAGCTAGCGCTGGGATTGACCCCGGCGGCCAGCTTGACCACGCCGCTCAGGCGGTGGTCGCTGTTCCACGCGTAGGTGTGCGTGAGGAGGCCCCCCTCCGTGCGGCTGGTGCGGTTGCCGTCGCCGTCGTAGCCAAAGGTGACGCTCCGACCCGTCGTGTCCGTGTAGCCGGTGACTTGGTTGAGGCGGTTGTAGGCGTAGGTGGTCGCCACGCTGGAGCCAGGCGTGCCGTCCGAGTGCGTGAGCGTCACGCCCTTGCTCGTGCGGTTGTTGCCTGCGTCGTAGCCAAAGGTGCTCGTGGTGGTGGCCGCATCGCCGTTGACTGGTGCGGCGGCGCGCACCTCCTGGACCAGGCGGTTGCCCGCGTCGTAGGCGAGCGTCACGGTCTGCGCGGGCAGGGCGCTGCCGAAGTATTCCTGGCTCTGGCGCACGTTGCCCGCCAGGTCGTAGCGGTAGGCGTGCGTGATAAGCGGCGCGTTGCCAGCGGTGGTGTAGGTGCCCAGGCTGGCGCGCCGGCCCAGCGCGTCGAAGACGGCTACTTCCTTGGTGCCGTTGGGCAGCGCCTTTTCCAGCGGGTGACCGTCCAGGTCGTGCTTCCAAGTCGTCGCCAGTCCGCCGTCCTGCAGGCTCGTCAGCCGCCCGAGCGCGTCGTAGGCGTAGCTCAGGCTGCGCCGGCCGCCGCCCTGGGAGCTGGTCAGCCGCCGGCCGGCCAGGTCGTAGGTGTGGGTGTGCGTGACCCCGGCGCTCGTCTCGCTGGTGAGCAGGTCCTGGCCGTCGAGCACGTAGGTGACGCCCGCCCCCGCGGCCGTGGAGTCGCTCACGGAGGTCAGGCGCCCCGCGTCATCCAAGCTGAACGTGCGCGTGCCCTCCGGCCGGCTCTCGCCGATGAGGCGGTGGCGCAAGTCGTAGGTGAACGTGACCGTGCGCCCCTCCGCGTCGGTGGTGCGCAGGCGGTTGCGCGCGTCGTAGGCGTGCGTCACTCCCTTGCCCAGCTCGTCCCGGCTGGTGAGCAGGCGATTGAGCCCATCGTAGGTGAACGTGGTCTTCTGCCCCAGCCCGTCGGTCATCTCCACTAGGTTGCCGGCAGGGTCGAGCACTCTCAGCATCGAGCCGGCCGCGCTGCTCGTAGAGACTAGGCGATTCATGCCGTCGAAGGCGTTGGTCGTCACGTTGCCGTTCGGGTCGGTGATCGAGAGCACGTTGCCCGCGCCGTCGTGGGCGTAGGTGGTCGTTGGCTGGGCGGTCGTCACGCTGCCGTCGGGCTGCATCACCTCCACGGCGGGCGCCTTGGTCTCGATGCGCCGATGGGCCGCGTCGTAGCGGTGCGTGCTCGCGTTGCCGCGCAGGTCGGTCTCGGTGAGCAAGTTGCCCGCGGCGTCGTAGGTCCATTCCTGATGCGGCGTTCCGCCCAAGACAGCCGGTCCGGTGGCGCCCGTCTTGCGGTTGCGCGCGTCGAAGGCGAACTCCCAGCGCGCGCCCATCGCGTCGATAGTGGCGCTCACGTTGCCCGCGCCGTCGTGTTCCTTCTGCGTGACGGGCCGGCCGGCGGAGCCGGCCGGGCCGGTGGCCTTGGTCTGGCGCCCCGCCGCGTCGTATTCGAAGTCGGTCGTGCGCCCCAGCTCGTCGGTCTGGCTCATCGTCGGGCCGGCCGCGGAGTAAACGGTCGAGCGCGACTTGCCGTCGGCGAACAGGCTGGAGATGCGCCGGTTCAGGGCGTCGTAGGCGTGCGCGGTTGATCGGCCCAGGGGATCGGTCTCTTGGAGGAGGTTGCCCGCCTTGTCGTAAAGGAACTCACTCGTCGCCGTGCCGCCGCCGTATTGCGCCCGCTGCCGGGTGGGGCGCACCATCGCGTCGTATTCATACTCCGTCTGGTAGCCGCGCGCGTCCGTGGCGCGCATCGGCTTGGACGCGCTGGACTCAAAGAGGGTGCCCCCGCTCTTGGGTCCATACTCCATCCATGCGGCCGCCCCGTTCAGGTCGGTGGACGACACCACGCGGCCGAGCGCATCGTAGCTCTTGGTGCTTGCCGCCCCCTTCGCGTCGGTGGAGGAGGTCATCCAGCCCAGCGCGTTGTAGGCGAAGGTGCGCACCAGGTCCGGCCCCTCCCCCGCGCGCATCTCCAGGCGCTGCTCGACCAAGCGGTTCATCGGGTCGTAGATGAATCGGGTGACCACCCCCAGCTCGTCGGTCTCCTTCACCTTGTTGCCGGCCAAGTCGTATTCGAGCCTCCGGCTCCCTGCCCCCGCGGCGGTGGCCGGGTAGTCCACGCCCACCAGATGACCGCGCGCGTCGTAGGCGAAGGTGGTCGTCGCCGGCTTGGGGTTGGTCTCGCTGAGGCGGCGGTTGTTCAGGTCGTAGGTGAACGTGCTCACCAGGCCGCCCACGCTCTGCTGCTGCACCCGGCCCAGCGCATCGGGCGTGGCCTCGGTCACCAGGTCCAGGCCCCCGTTGGTGCCCTTGACCGTGCGCTTGGTCACGAAGGTCGGGAACTGGGCGCTCGCATACTCCATCGCCGTGTCCCGGCCACCACCGGGGCCGGTGATGACCTCGCGCGTCCGCTTGCCGTTCTGGATCGTGTAGGTGGTGGTGCGTCCCTCCGCGTCCGTGTGCGAGGCGAGCAGCCGACGCGTGGGCTCGTAGGCGAAGCTCTGCGCGTTGCCCAGCGCGTCGATCTGCCGGGTCGGGTCGCGGAAGAAGCGAATCGGGTAGTCCGCCGACGCAAAGCCCGGCACCGGGAAGGTCCACGCCTCCGTGTGCTCCCACTGGGTCACGTTGCCGCTCAGATCGGTGGCGCGCTTGAGCGCGAAGCCGGCGCCCAGGTCGTATTCAAACTTCTGGCTGCCCAAGGGCGAGCTGATCCTCAACTGCGTGTAAGCCGCCAGGCGTGGCGCGCTCAGCGCGCCGGCCCTCTGCCCAGGCGCCAGGTAGGGCCGCCAGTCGTTGAGCTCGATCAACCGATTGCCCAAAAACTCGTAGGTGAACTTGGCGCCGGCCGCGTCGGTGGCCACGGTCTGGCGCCGGCCCTGGATGGCAAGCCCTCCGCCCTCGGCCGCGTTCGCCAACTGGATGTCCGACTGGTTCTCGAAGGAGGCCTCCGCCCCGTCCGGCAGCGCGACAGCGGTCACGTTGCGCGGCAGCCCCGTGGCCGGGTAGTAGCCCTGCGCCGTGTCGAAGACCTTCCGGCTGCGGTTCCACGCGCGCGTCAGCGCGGTCCCCTGGCCGCGTGCGTCGCGCAGCGACCCCAGGTCGCAGTGAAAGTGGGTGGTCGGACAGGTGAAGCGCCCCGGCGAGAGGTCTCCCTCCACGGCGAAGTCCCAGCCATACTCGGTGCGCGACCGCCGCCCATCCGGCCCGGCCGGGCCGCTCACGCGGCGCAAGGTCACGAAGCTGCCGTAGGCCCACGGACTCACGTCGTATTCGAACTCCTGCTCCGCCCCGCTGGGATCCTTGAGCTTCGTGACCAGCCCATCGCGCGCGGTGATCGTGATCGCCTGGCCGGACCGCCCTCGCGCGGCGATCTTGCTTGGGATGAGCGTGTCGGTCCCCGCATAGGTATAGTCCAGCGCGCTGCCGAAGTAATCCAGCTGCGCCGTGACGCGCGCCCAGCGGTGCTCCTGCCAGCGGGGGTTGCGCTGCTGGTCCAGGGGCGTCAGCCGGTCGGCGAACGTGCGGCGCACCAAGCCCGTGTCCTCGAAGAGCAGCCGGGAGCCGTGCTTGTGCGTGAAGGTGTAGGTGGTCCCTGCCTTGGTCAGCGTGCCCAGGAAGCCCTCCTGCTCGTGGTTGGCCCCGGGCAGCGCCGCGTAGGACTCCTGGCCCGCCGAGGCTCCCGTTCCATAGACGATGGCGAAGCGAAACTGCGCCCCGTTCTCGTCGGTGACGTAGGCGTAGTTGGCCGGCGTCTCCGTGCGGTGCGCGTCGGGGCGCTGGTAAACGAAGTGGATGTTCGAAGTGAGGTTGCTCGCCCAACCCACTCCAAAAGGCCGGTCGGGCCGCTCGCCCGGGCGCAGGCCGTGGCGGTCGCTCCAGATCTCGGGGGCCAGCGCGCGGCGCGCGGCCAGCTTCAGCTCGGTGCCCGCGACGGGCACGTAGATGTCCGTGGTCGAGTGGCGCAGCTCCAGCGTGAGCGCGTCCACGAAGCTTTCCTCCTTTTCCTCGTCGGTCTCCGCCTCGTGCTGGGGCTTCTGGTCGGCGATCGGATGCCCGTTGAGCGCCAGCTTGCGGTTCGTCGGCCCGGCCGCTTCCTCCAGCGGCACGATCTGGCCGGGGGCGCACGAGAACTGCGTGGACAACCCCGGCGCGTCTTCCACCGCGAAGTCCTGCGGCGCGCGCCCGCCGCGCGCCAGCCGCGTGACGGAGGCAAACACGTAGAGCTTTGCGTTGGCGGCCCCGTGGGTGAGCAACTGAACCGAGGCCTGCCCGCCGCCGACCACCGAGGTGGGCGCGGAAAAGGTCGCCAGCCGCGTCGGGTCCAGCACGCGCCCCTGCTCGTTCTCCGCGGTTAGCGTCCATGTGACCACCGAGCCGTCCGCCGGCGCCAGCGCGCCGCCCGCGCCCAGCGCGCTCACCTTCAGGCTGACCGTGATCGAGGAGTTCGCCGACAGCTCCACGGCCTGCCCGTTGACCTCGTCCAGCGCCGGCGCGATGGCCAACTGCGCGGGGATAGCCAGACAGGCGCGCGGGCCGGCCACGCCGGCCAGGTAGCCGTCGGCCGCGATAGCTCCGGCTTCGCTGACGTCGTTGGCGCTCATCAGGATGCGCCGCGATAGCTTGGGGAGGCTCGCGTTGAGGTCCCGCGCCACGCCGCCCGTCCACAGCGTGGCGGCTGAGTAATACTCGGGGGTGATCGACGAACCGCCGATCACCCCGGCGTTGGTGATCCGATTGGCATACGCGTAGCCGTCCGGGAAGTCCGCCAGGCCGGTGGCCAGGGGAGCGAGCCGGCTCGCGGTGCCGCTGCGCCACAAGACGGCTTGGTGGCGCCACGCCGGGTCGCCGGCCCGCAGCGTGGAGTAGCCTACCACATCGCCGCCGTCGTTTAAGCTCGTCGCCCCGCTGACTGAGCCGCCCAGCGTGCTCAGTGCCTCCGGCGCGAAGCCGGCCGCGTAACCCGCCGCGTCCCGGCACAGGAAAGCGCGCTCCACCATGCGCTCATAAGGGAAGTAGGCCCCCTCCTGGGCAAGCTCCGCCGCGCTCAGCGGCGGATCGATGACCAGGAAGGAGCCCGCGCTGGCCCCGCCCGCGTTGAGGGCAGCAACCGCCCCCCCGCAGGCCAGCTGGCCCACCGCGTAGGAGGGCGGATTGGGCGGCGGCGGATGCAGGTAGGCGTTGCCCAGGTTGGCCCAGGAACCGGCCGTGCCCGCGCTCCAGGCGGCCGGCAGGCCGGCGCTGAAGAGCAGGTTGCCCCCAAAGCGAAACCACGCGTCGGGCCGGTAGCCGGGCTGGTTGTTGTGGAAGGTGAAGCGGATGAAGCCGCCGACCTGGCTGGCGTTGTTGACCGTGTTGGCGGCGTGGAAAACGTCGCTCCCCACCAAGCCCTCGTAAGGGCCGAGAGCACCGGCCGGCTCGTTCATCCGCGACGGAATCCAGAACGGCTGCTCGCTGGGCGTGAGGTCCTCGGGCGCGCCGCCGCCGCGCGCGATCACGGCGTGCGTCTGCGTGTAGGGCTGGCCGGGCCACGGCTCGAAGTCCTTCGTTCCCACGAGGTCGCCGGCATCGTTGAGGCCGTTGGCGCGGAAAGGCAGCGGCGTCCAGTTCCCGGCCTGCCAGAGCGTGCGGGAGTTGTCGGGGTTTTGGATGATGACCTGCTCGCGCAGGTTGAGCCGCGCCGCCCGGCCCGCGCCCAGGTCCACCACGCCATAGATGATCCGCGGCGGCGAGAACTCCGCGTCGTCCCCGCCGGCCGTCGGCAAGGGAGTGCGCTTCGAGTTGAGGGCCGCGCCGGTGCCCGGCACCGAGCCCGCGGCCTCGGTGGCGCGCGCGGTGTAGTTGGAGACCATGCCGCCCGCGCCGCGCGCGGCGATGCGATACCACGCGCCGGGCCACCCGGTGGCGTCCGCGTAGCGCGTGGCGGTGCCGGGCAGGGTGGCGATGGTCGTCCAGGTGCCGTCGGGGTTCTGGCGCTGGACGAGGATCTGCGTGGCGCCGGGCACGGCGCTCCACGTGAGGACGTTCGCGCCGAACGCGTTTCGCCCGACGCCGAGGCCGGCCGGGGCCGCGGCCAGCGCGGTGATCGTCACGCGCGCGGTGGCGAAGGTGACGCGGGGCTGGCCGGTCGCGAACGTCGCGGTGACGGTCCCGAGGTCCGCGGCCCCGTCGGAAAGCTGGAAGCTGGCGCGCACGGCCGCGCCGGCGTCGGGCGCCACGGTGAAGGAGAAGGTGCGGGCCGCGGTGGCCCCGCCGGCCGCCAGCGCGCCGTAGGCCTGGGCGGCGCCGGGGGCGGTGACGCCGCCGCCGGGGAGCAGGGTGGCGGTCAGATTCGCGGCGGGCGCGGTGCCGATGTTGGCCAGCTCGAGGCTGACGGCGACCTGCTCGCCGGGGTCGGGCCGGCCGTTGCCGGGCGAGAAGCTTTCCGAGACCACGGCGCTGCTCACCACGCTGAGCACGGGCGAGGCGCCGCCAGCGACGGCGTTGGCGGCCACGAGGGCGAAGTCCTGGTCGGTCGGCTCCGCGTTGCCGGGCACGCCGTCGGAGTTGAGATTCGTGGCGCGCACGCGCACAAGCACGGGGCCGGCCGTGCCCGCGGGCAGAAACACGCTCTCGACGTTGTTGCGCGGGTCGGCGAGGCCGCCGGGAACCGAGAACGCGCCGCTGAACACGTTGCCCTTGTAGGTGACGCCGCCCACGGTGACGGTGAGGTCGAGGTTATTGTTGTAGGCGGCGCCGGTGGTGGAGCCGGGGGCATCGGTCCAGGCGAGCGTGACGCGCAGCGGCTTCGTCGCGTCAGCCACGAGGAGGCTGTAGGCGCGCTCCTGGCCGGTGGCGGTGAAAGTGTCGGCGGCGAGCTGGTCGCGCCGGAAGCGCGGGCTGGCGTCGAGGGCCGCGCCGAGGTTCATCATGCCCATGCCCTGGCTGGGCGAGGGCAGCGTGTCGCCGGCCGACGTGCCGGCGAGCCAGCGCGCCGAATTGACGAGCACGGCCTTGGTCATCGCCGGGCTGGGCGCGGGCCAGCCCTGGTTGAGGAAGTGCTGGCGCAGGAGCACCGCGCCGCCCGCCACCGCCGGGGTGGCGTGGCTCGTGCCGCTGGAGGCCGTGTAGAACTGCTGGCCGGCGGGGAAGAAATGGTCGGGAGCAACGCCGCCGCTCACGCCGTTTCCAAGGAAGGCTGGGTCGGCGGTGCCGTTTGCCGCGGGCGAGGAGGATTGCCACACGCCGCCGGTGACGTGCGTGCCGGGGGCCACGAGGTCGGGCTTGGCGCGGCCGTCCCGGCACGGCCCGCGCGAGGAGAAGGGGGCGATGTCGTCCGCGCTGTCCGACTCGGCATCGCCCATGCCGGAGCCGTCCGCGCCGCCGAAGGGTCGCACGCCCTCGGCGGCCCCGACGGTGAGGACGTTCTTGGCGGAGGCCGGCGTGCTGATCGTGCCGCGGGAGGACGACTGGCCGGAGTTGCCCGCCGCGAACACGATCACCATCTCCTGATTGCCCGCGGCGGCGGCCGGGGAACCGGCCGGCTGGGCGTCGCGCACGAGCGCGTCGAAGATCTGCGCCTGCGCGTCGTAGGCGCCATCGGAATCGGCGCCCCACGAGTTGGAGGAAACGCGCGCGCCGTCGCGGTAGGCGCGGGACTGGAGCGCGGGGAAGTCGGGGTAGGTGTAATCCGGGTCGAAGATCACCGAGGCGCCCACGCGGACAAAGGGCGCCACACCGAGGCCGAAGCGGTAGCCGAGCGCGTCGGCGTGCGGGAAGCCGCCGGCGTCGTCGAAGCCGGCGAGGATGTGGGCGTTGAGGTTGCCGTGGCCGTCCACGGCGCGGCCGGCGCTCGGCCCCGGCGTGCCCTCGCGGCGCGAGTAGATCAAGCGGCTGGTCCCGGGTCGCTGGCCGCCGGCGTAGAGGCCGAAGTGGTTGGGCGCAAGCGTGCCGTTGTCGATGCCGGAGTCGGTCACGTCCACGACGAAGCCCGAAAGGTCGAACTGCGCCTGGGTGAAGCCGCGCGCCGCGAGCCACGCAAGGTAGCCGGGGCCGGAAGGGGCCGCGCCGTTGAGGTTGCCGGCGAGGATCTGGTCTTGCCGCTCGTCGCGCTGGCGCGGCACGCGCTGGAGGTGGATCGAGACCACGTCCGCGCGCGCGGCGACCTCCGCGGCGCGCGCCGCCGGGAGGCGCACGAGCAGGTTGCGGAATTGCCGGAACGCGTCGTCGCGCACGATCTCCGCGCGGGGCAGCGCCCGCAGCCAGCGCAGGGTGGCGACGTTGGCCTCCTTGTCCTGCACGAGCTGGACGCTAAACAATTCGGTCGCGGGCGCCGGCTTGCGGCCGGGGGCGGCGTTGGTCGCGACCGATGCTCCAACGGCGGCCCGCGCCGAGGGGGCGACCTTCCAGTCGGTTTCCATGGGGCCGTCCCATTGGATCGCGTCGGCCAGCTTGGCGGACGCGCGGACGCGCGCGAGGGCGGCGGCGTCGCCATACACGAGGTAGGCGTTGCTCGGCACGTAGTCCACGACCTGCACGCCGGCCTCCGCCAACGCCTTGCCCCAGGCCGGCAGCATCGGGCCGGCGAAGTGGACGAGATGAAGGCGCTTGCCAACGGGCTTGTCACCCTTCGCCCTGGCGAGAGGACGCGCGGCAAACGCGGCGTCGGTGGTGCGAAGACCCCCTGATTGGAGATGAATCGTGTCGTCCTCGACTTCGAGATCCAGCTTCGGCCCGCCGGGGGCGCCGCTCGCCAGCGCCTCGGTCCGGTGGGCCGGGAGCACGTAGAGGCGGAAGGCGCCGTAGTCGCGCACGAGCCGACCGCCGGCCGCCTGGACTTCGCGCTCCGCCATGGGATCGCTCACGCGGACCTTGCGGTGGTCCGAAGAGCGCAGGAGCGCGGCCAGCGGCGAGGACGATTGCGCGGCGTCCGCGAGCTGCGCGGCGGCGTCCGACGCGGGGCCGCGGGCGAGCGACGAGCCGCTTCCCTCCTCGGCAGAGGCCGTCACGAGAAACGGCCCGCCCGGCGTGGCGCCGGCGGTGAAGAGGCCGCCAGCAACGGTGCCCCCGCCGTCCACCGACCAAGTGATCGGCGGCGCGGGCGTGAATTCGTCGCCGAACTGGTCGCGCACCAGGACGCTGAACTGCTGGGCGGCGCCCGTGGCGAGGTCCACCTCGGGCGGCTCCAGGCTGACGGCGGCGATCGAGGCCGACACATGCACCGCGACCGAGGAGAAGGCCGAGCGTCCGAGTCCGTCCCGCACGGTCACGCGCAGCGTGTAGTCGCCCGGCTTGGCGAAGGTGGCGACGGTGTTGCGGGCGGCGTTGGTGCCGTTGGAGGAGAAGCTCACCGGCGCGGGCGACAGCCCTTCCTCGGTCCACGCATAAACCAAGGCCGCGTCGCCGGCCGCGCTGGACGCCAGCGCGCTCAGGTTCGTGGTGGTGCCGGTGACCTCGGCTGGGCTGGCGCTGGCGACCGTGGTGAGGATCGGCGCCTGGGTGATTCGGACGGTCGCGGCAGCCATGACGCCGCCAGCGGCGGCCGTGACCGTGAAGGGGCCGCCCACCGCGCTCCCCGCGGTAAAGACGCCATCCGAGGTAATGCCGCCGCCCGCGCTGGCCGACCAAGTGACCGCCGGCTGGGGCGAGAGCATCGCGCCGAGGCGATCATAGGCGACGGCGGAGAACGCGAGGGCGCCGCCGGGTTCGAGCTCCACGTCCGACGGGAAGACGCGCAAGGTGGCCGCGGCGGCGTCCGGCTGCACCGTCACGGTCACGGCGCTGTTCGCGGTGGCACCATTGGGATCGGCGATCGTGACGAGGAAGCGATACGTGCCCGGCGCGCGGAAGGTGGCGGTGACCGTCTTGGCGGCGTTGGAGCCATTGCGCGAGAACGCCACGGCCTGCGGGCCGGCCGCGGTCCAGGTGTAGGTCAGGTTCTGCTCGCCGAGCCCCGAGGCGCCGAGGACGCTGAGGGAGGTGGTGGAGCCGGTGACCGGATTCGGACTGGCCGCGGCGGGGGAGGCAACGACCGGACGGCCGCTCACCCAAACCTGCGCGTTTCCGGTCGCACCCGCGCCGGAGGCGACAACGTTGAACGGTCCGCCCTGGTCGGGCCCCGCGGTGAAGCGTCCGGCCGCGTCAATGACGCCGCCGCCATCCACGCTCCAGGTCCACGTTGGCTGCGGGCTCAACCGCTGGCCGAGCGCGTTATAGGCGGTGGCCTGGAACGTGAGCGGCTGGCCGGAGGCGGCCGTGGAAGTGCGCGGCAGCACCTCGACGTAGGTTCCGCCGAACGAAGCGACGACCGAGACTTCGCTGGACGCCGCAAAATCCTGCGGATTGCGCGCGGCCACCCTGAACTGATAGGTGCCCGGCACGGTGATGGTCGCCTGGGTGACCTTGGCGGCATTGGTCCCATTGCGCGCAAAGACTACCGGTCCCGGCCCGGTGGCGGTCCAGAGGTAGGTGAGAACCGCCTCGCCGCCCGGGTCGCTGGCCCCGACGCTGAGGCGGACGGTGGTTCCCGGGACCGGGTTGGGCGAGGCTTGGGCCGCGCTCGTGATCGCGGGCTTGGGGCGGCCGCCGAGGATCTTGTGGATTCGGGCAGGGGTTTTCGACCTTCCCGGCGTCAGGGAATCTGCGTCCAGGAAATACAAGTTCCCGGTCGCATCCGCGGTCATCGAGGTGATCTGGTTGAAACCGGCGGTCTTGGCCGGCCAACCGTCGCCCCAGTGGAAACAGGAAAACTTGTCGCCGTCCGTTCCATCGCTCGCGCGCGACGAGGATTCCCGTCGGCCGGCCACGACGCGCCAGGAAAACTGGTTGGATGGATCGAACTCCACAATCGTGCCGCCGCACGCCACAAAAAGGTATCCCGCCGGATCCACCAGAAGGGCCGTCACGGTGGCATTCGGCGGCAAGGCGCTGGCGATCTCGGGCACCTCGCTCAGGGTTCTCGTCGCGAGGTCGAATCGTTTCACCTGTTTCCCTGGATCTTGGCCAACGAGGTAAAGGCTCCCGGCCTTATCGGCCACAATATGACCACCGGACAAATCCACTCCCGAAGCAAGCACCGTGACCAAGCCACTCTGCGCATCCACCCGGAGAAGCTTGCCGGGACTGCCATACTCAGGTCCTCTGTGCGGGAGGTAAATATTGTCGAGCTCATCCAAAGCGAACGCTGGCCCGATCTGGATGGACGTCGACGGTGTTCCGTCCACAGGGTTGAACCCGCCGCCGATTGACCCGTTGCCCGCCACTTGTTCCATCCGATCCGTGAGGCGGTTGATGCGCCAGAGCCAACCGAAACGCGAAAACATCAAGTTTTCCTGCGCATCGAGCAACGGATGGAGCACCCAACCGCCGTGATAAGAATGAGGCACCGCGTCTACGGCCGCGGGAGCACTAACGCCATACCAACCCCCCGTGACTGTGACGGCGGCCATCCGCCCGGTGCGGTGATCTACTTTCCAGATGCGTTCGTGATCGTAGCAAGGCACGTAAAGATCCCCCTCCGGCGTGACCGCCACGCCGGTGACGTTGCTCAAATCCGCGGTCAAGGCGGGTCCATCAGGCCGAACCTTACTGCCCGCGCCGGCCAGCGTTTGCATCACGCCTGGAACGCCAACCTGCAGGTCCACTCCATCGGTGAGTGATCCAACCGCCGCCGTCACCGCATACGGCCCGCCCGCGACCGCTCCGGCCACGAAGCGCTCGCCAGCGCCGCCGGTGGATAAACTGCCTCCGGCCGCAACATTCCAGGAGACGTTTGGCTGGGGGCGCAACGGCTGGAAAAACTGATCGAGCGCCACCGCGGACAAATCCGTCGTCCCACTCGCGGGAAGCAACGGCGCGCCGGCCGCCACCTCGAGCGCGGAAGGACGCGGATCCAGCCGCCGAATCTCGACCCCCGCGATCCGCAGGCGCACCGCCGGATCCGGATCCGCGCTGGAAACCGTCAGGTTTCCATCCGAAACCGGGACGATCAAATCGGCCTGACGCTTGGGAAAGCCGACCGACATCTCCCGCTGGACGACGACCCCCTCGACCCGCAGGGTTCCGTTCCAGTAGTCCCTCGTATTGTCCTCATACCACCACAGCCGGACCGCATATAAGCCGTTTGGAAGCTGGAAGTTCCATTCGTTCGTCGGCCACGCCATTTCCATGTAGCCTGTGAGCAACCCATCCATGGAGGCGGACCCCGAGTTGGGGTTTTCGGAAGCCCAGCCGTAGGTGAATCCGGACGGCTTGGAACCGTAAGGCAGGCCCACGTCGAGGAGCGCGGTGCTTCCTGGCGCTGGAGGCATGGCGAGCGGCTGGAACGCGACGCTGGCCACTAGCTGGGAATCCCGCAGATGAACTTTCAGTTCGCGGCTGAATCCCGCGCTCGTGGTGATGCGCAGAGTTTGCGGGTCCTGCAGCGCGCCGGGCGCGTGGTAATACCAGACCGGCTTGTCCCCCGACATCATCTTCTGGATCGTGCCCTCCGCCGGCGGTTCAAACGTGACCGGCGGCGGCGGGTTCAGCGGGAGGCCAAACTGGTCCAGCACCGTCGCGCTGATGGGAACACCGGGCGAAACCAAGGCGGAGGCCGTCTCGGAAAGCTTCGCGACGTCCAGCGTGGTTGCCCGCGCCGGAATCGTCGCCGTTACCTGGCTGAAGGCGGACGGGCCTCCCGGCCGCGACACTTCGACTTGGAACACGTAGGTGCCCGCCTGCCAAGGCACGGCCCGGGCTTCTTTCGCCTGGTTGCTTCGGTTTGACGTAATCCCCACGCGCCCGGAGCCCGATGGGTTGGCCGTCAGGTTCTTCCAGGTGTAAACGAGTAGCTCCTCCCCCAATGGTTCCTCCGCCGCGACGCGCAGCTCGAGGTAGCGGCCGCTGGGATCGAGCGCCGCGGTGGCCGGCTGCGTGATGCGGGGCGCCCCGGCTTGGACCTGGATGGACGTGACGGCGGACTTGTTCCCGACGGTCGCCGTGACGAAGGCGGAGCCCGGCAGATAATAGGTCTGGAATCGCCCGCTCGAATCGAGGGAGCCGACGCCGGACGACGACCATGCCACCGGCGCCTGCACGCTCATGGGCTGGTCGAACTGGTCCAGTGACGCCGCCTCGAACTGCACGGTTGTTCCCAGACCAGCGGCGCCGTTCGCCGGGGAAAGCGTCACGCGCGTGAGAACCTGAGGCACCTCCACCGTGAGGGATTGCGAGGCCGTGAGCCCCCCGGCATCCGTGACCAGAAGGTCGAAGCGATAGGTGCCGGCGCGCGTAAACGTGACCGTGGCCTCGCGAGCTTCGATCGTGCCATTCGTGGAAAACGTTGCCAGGCCCGGGTTCGTGTCGGCGGGGGTCCAGGTATAGATGAGATTTCCCGTCCCGCCGTCGTCGCTCGCGCCCAACGAAAGAGCGGCGCTGCCGCCCGCGGCAGCAATTGTGGCAGTCGGCAGGGCAGTAAGCGTGGGCAACTGGTTGGGGCCGGCGGTAATCGCGGCGACGGCGCGGCCGACAACTGATCCCGCCGAGGCCGTGACTTCTCCGGGCTGGCTGGTGGCCAATCCCGCGGTGAAAAGTCCTACGGCGCTGATCGCCCCGCCGTTCGCCGACCAGGAGACGGCGGGCGACACAGTCATGGGAAAACTGAACTGGTCGAAAACTTCCGCCGTGAACCCTTGCGTCGCGCCGGGAACCAGGCTCACGCGCGCCGGGGTCACCGCGATGCGGCTCGGAGTTTGGAGCACGTCCACCGTGACGCGATGACGCGCCTCGTTAAAGGTCAAAGGGTCGGCGACGGTGACTTCAAACTCATAGCGGCCCGCCTTGCCGAACGACGCGGTGGTGGATTTTGCGGCAGTGGAATCGTTGGCCGAAAAATTCACCGGTGCCGGGGTTTGCCCGACCGTCGCCCAGCGATAGAGAAGCTTTTGGGGATGGATTGGATGCGTCGCCTGCGCGCTCAGGGTGCACACCGAACCGGCGACGGGCGAGGGCATCGCCGAGGCGGAGGTCACCTGCGGAACCAAGTGCGCCGGATTCCACAGCTTTAGCACCGTGAAGTAGTTTATTGAGGAACCCCCTCCGAAGAGGCCGCCCCAGACCCGTCCGTTGTTTCCGAGCCCTTTCGCCATCACGTAGATGTGGCCAAGTTCATCCACAGCCAATTTTTCGATCTCACCGAAAAAAGCCGACGTTGCCAATTCACCGTCACCGGTCGGTTTGAAGGGGGAGTTTCTGGAATTCGGGACGCTGCCAGCGATCATGGCGATCAATCCGGTTTGGGGATCGATCTTTCTGACCGCTTGGTTGGAATCGTAGCGATATTGATAGAACTGATTCCAGTAGGCATATATACCGACGGTTAACACTTCGTCCTCTGGCGTCATGGCGACGGCAGCGGCTCCTACATTAGTCAAAGAAGCAGGGATCCCGTTACCGGGCGGCTGACCGAGATCGGCCGACGCGGGACCCCCCCCCGTTTGATGCCGGCAACACGCTGGATGACCCCGGTGGCTTGGTCGATGCGATAAAGGGTATAATAGCCACTGCCATCGACAAAGTAAACGTTCCGCGATTGATCCACGCTGACGTCCACCGGCTCAATTGCCGCGCTGAGCGCGGGGGCGCCTTCAATCTCCGCTGACAAGCTGGCAGTCGAGGAACCCGCGACAGCCCGAAGGATTCCGGTGGTTGCTTCCACCATTAGAATCTGTCGATACGTCGAAAGGTAAACGTTGCCCCAACGGTCAATCGCCCGCACCACAGCGCCGTTGATTGAAACGGACAGAGCCGGCTGATTCACTCCCGAAACAAAGCCGGGAATAGCGCCGCTGTCTGCGCTTCCCGTGCCCGCAATCCTCGAGATGATTCCAGTCTGGGCGTCGATTCTCCGGATGGAATTCCCCTGGCTACTGTCCGTGAGGAAGATGTTCCCCTGGTGGTCCAATCGAACCTCGTCGCTGTAAGTGGAGATATAAAACGAAGCGGAGGTGGCGGGACCGCCGTCGCCGGAATGACCGGTCAAAGTCGGGTCGCCGGCAACCACGACCCCCCCTGCCCAAGGAATGCCTCGCACGATGGTGCGACCATAGTTCGTCGTGAAATATAATCTTCCCAGCGGATCCACCCCGACGAACGCCATCCGGCGCTGCCAGAAATAAGGCTCGGTTTCTTCGTAGGTGAACAAGGTGGTCACCACGGGAATCTGTAGGCTTTGCACCCGGATCGACTGGCTCAGACTGTCGGCTGATGCCGTCACGAACGCCGGCGGCTGCGGGGTGGTGGACGCGGTGAACAACCCCTGCGGGGTAATGGTGCCCGCGCGCCCGTCAACCGACCAACGGATGGTGGGCGGCAGCACCGCCTGCCCGGGCAGCATGTCGCCGAATTGGTCCATGACCTGCGCCGAAAACTGCTGCTGGCCGCCCAGGGGGACGGTCACCGCGGGCCCCGGCGAGACGACCAGCCGCGGGACCGGCTCGACGTTGACGATGGCTTCCTGCGAAACCGTCCGGCCCAGGGAGTCGCGAAGCGTGACGACAAACCGATAGCGGCCGGCCCGTGAAAAACGGGCAACCGCGTCTTTGGCTTGGTTCGTGCCATTGACGGAAAAGGTCACCGGCGCCGGGTTCGATGGATCGCTGGCCCACGTGTAGAAGATGTCTTCCTCGCCAAGGTCATCCCGCCCCCGCACGGAGAGCGCGGCCCGGTCGGACGTGCCTTCCTGCATCACGGCCCGCGCCGCCTCCAGCGTGGACAAGGGCGCGGCGCTCGCCGCGTAAGGATACAGGTTTTTCGCCGGGATCACCCGCCGCGGCTGGCTGACGCTGGACCACCAAAGCCGCGCGGTGGCGTAGCCGAACTTTTCGTAATATTCGACCTTGATCCGATATTTCGTTCCAGCCTGAAGGCGCACCGGGGCACTTTGGGTCGAGGGCGGCGGCACGGTGTCCCAAGCCCAGGCGTCAATGACGAGCTGGCCATTCACCCAAACGCGGATGCCGTCGTCATTCGTGGTCGAGAAGGTGTAATCCTCGGTGAAATCCGGCTGGATCTCGCCGAGCCATCGGACGGAAAACTGGTCGTTCATGCTGTCGATCGGCCCAGACGAGAACCACTCGAAATCCACCGCCCGGTCCAAGCGGTCGAGGACGAGCTGGTCGAACGACATCCCGCCGTAGTAGTATCCGCGCAGGCCGGTGCCCCCGTGCGGGGTCGCAGAGACCGGCCCGGCTGGAAGGCTTTCCAAACCATTTCGCCAGGCGGTGACGGTGTAAAAGTATCCGACTTCATTGGCGAGGGGCTCATCGCTGAAGCTCGTCACCGCTTGGCCGCTGGAGCGGATTTGGGATGGACCACCCGTCGCGGCTGCGCGCCGCACCGTGTAAGAGGTCGCGCCCGGCACAGTTTGCCAGTTCAGGGTCACGACGGCGTTGCCTGCCTGCGCGGCCAGCCCCGAGGGCGCGGGTGGAGGAGGAGGTCCGACGACCGGGGTGGCGCTCGCTTGAAGCGACGCGGGACTGCTGCCCGCCGCGTTGCTGGCCGTCACCACGTAGTAGTAAGTGGTTCCGTTCGACGCGGTCGTGTCGGTGAATCCGGTCGCCGCGAGACCGGTGGCGACCGCGCTTGGATAGGGGCCGCCGTTGATCGTGCCACGCCTGACAGCGTAGGCCGTGGCTCCCGGGGCGGCGGACCAAGCGAGATCCACCTTCGCATCCCCCCCGGCGGCGGACAAGGACCCCGGCGCCGGGGGAGGCGGGAGCGCGAGCGGCATGGCCGGAGCTTGGGGCGGTGCTGCGCGGCCCCCAGACAAGTTGCTGGACGTGACGACATAGAAGTAGGTCGTCCCATTGGTCAGCCCGGTGTCCACGAAGGTCTGACCCGCCAGGCCGGACTGGCGCACCGCGTAGGGGCCGCCGTCGCTCGTGCCGCGAAGCACGGTGTGGGTCGCTTCCTGCGCGGCGACGGTCCACGACAGCGTGACCATCGCGTTTCCGGGGCTTGCCGTGAGCGCGGACGGCCGCGCCGGGAAGGGTGGCATCGGGCGGGCGGCAGCCTCCAGCGAAGGCGCGCTTTCGCCAGCGGGGAGCTCACTGAAAGACGTGACGACGTAATAGCGACTTTCCCCGTTCGGCAACCCGGCGTCGAGATAGGTGGTTGACACCAAGTTGGAAGAGATGGCCGTGTAGGGGCCGCCGGGAACCGCGGAGCGTTTGACCAAGTAACCCGTCGCGCGCGGCACCGGCCGCCACGTCAGCGAAACCTCGTGGCTTTCAGGCGTTGCCCGGAGATTGATCGGCGGAAAGGGCCCGACCTCGGTTGGCGTCGTCCGGTCCGCCTCCGTCCCGTTGCCCAGGCGGCCGCGGAAGCCCGCGCCCCAGGCCCACACGCGGCCGTCCGCCGCGCGCGCGGCCAAGCTGTGCTCCCAGCTCGCGCCCACCTGCGTCAGGTCTGAAAGGGCGGTGCTCTCCACGCGGCCGGGGAAACGCCGCTGGAATGGCTCCGCCGCGCCAAGCTGGCCTTCCGAGTTGTCGCCCCACGCCCAAACGATGCCGTTGCGCTGGAAGGCGAGCGTGTGCGCGAGGCCTGCGCCGACCGCAGTGATGTCCACCAAGCCCGGCACGCGGCGCGGGGTGGCCGAGTGTGTGGCGCTCCCGTCGCCCAGCTGGCCTTCGTCGTTGCGTCCCCAGGTCCAGACCGTGCCGTCGCGCTTGAGGGCGACGCCGTGGAATTGACCGGCCGCGATGGCGGCCACGTTGTCCAAGCCCGGGATCTGGCGCGGACTTCTGATGCCATCGGGCTCAATGCCCGCCTGCCCGTAGTTGTTGTAGCCCCAGGACCAGACGGTTCCGTCCGCCCGCAACGCCAGCGTGAACCCCGCGCCCGCCGCCGCCGCCACGATCTGGTCCACGCCGGGCACCGCCTGCGGCGTCGGGTTGCTGACCGTCGGCGTGGGATAGCCCAGTTGACCTTCGGGATTCCAGCCCCACGAGCGCGCCTCACCCGCACGGGTGATCGCCAGGCCGTGGCCTTGCCCAAAGGTCAGCGCGGCGATCTCGCCCAAGCCGGCGACCTGCACCGGCTGCGCGAGCGTGCCATTGCCAAAACCGGTCTCGCCGTCCCAGTTGTTGCCCCACGCCCACACCGTGCCGTCCGAACGCAGGACGAACGAGGAAGCCGTGCCGGCGAGGACCGACACGCCCCGATCCACCACGGCCTGCGCCGGCAGGAGCCGCGGCGGCACGATCCAATACGGATCGGTCGAGCCCCACTCGAAGACGGCGCCGCTCGGGTCGAGCGCCAGCGAATGCCAGCGTCCGCCGGACACCGAAGTCAACGCCAAGCCGCCGAGCGAAAGCCGCGCGAAGCGCGCAGTCGCCGCCGCGCCCGTCGCGTCGCCGGTGACGGCCAGGCCGACCTCGATCGTCGGGCCCATCGGCAGGTCACCGGCGCCGACGAGCAGCCAGTTGACGCCGTCCAGCGAGGCGTAGGCGAGAAACTCCCCACCGCGGCGCGCCAGCTTCAGCCAGACCGGCGCCCGGAGGACGCCGCCGATCGCGGAGGTGGCAACGACGCCTTCGGCACTGCGCCCCACCAGCCGAAGGCCACCCGGAACGGCAAACAGGCCGAAATGCTTCGCGGTGGACGCGAGACTCTCGCGGGCCATGAGACCCGCGCCGGCCGATGTGCCCAGGTCGGTCAGGCGCACCGCGAACTCCCAGTCGCCCGTCGCGGAAGCGGAGGAAAAATGGAGGCTGTCGGCCGTGCCGGTCGCGCCGCTGCCTCCGCCGGTGAGGGCGATCTCCCCCGTGGTCGGGTCCGCCGCGACCGCCCCCGCAACCCCCGAAAGCCCGACCTCCGACTCGCGCGGGTAAAAACCGGTCACCACCTCGCTTGGAGCGCGGTCGGGAGAGAAAGCCCGGAACTTCACGCTGCCCGGCCGGGCCACCTGGAAGGAGCCGCTTCCGACGGCCGGGTCGGTGGGAAGCGGGTCGCGTCCTTCGGCGTTCCAGGTGACGGTCGCTCCCGTGGCGGCGCCCACGTTGACCGTCAGCGAAGGCGTCCAGGTGGCCGCGGCCGGCGTCAGCGCC
>CALMOL010000281.1 GCA_937871685.1 uncultured Verrucomicrobiota bacterium | reverse complement strand
GACGATCACGAGCATCACGAGCACGAAGCCGCCGTAGCGCTGCGGGTTGTTGAGCGGATCGAGGTTGACGCCCGCGAACGACACCCGGTCGATCGGCAGACCGGCCACGCCGCCGGTGACCAGCTGCTGAAGGACGTCGCCGCGATCGTCCGGCGGGTCGTCTCGGCGCTGGGGCAGACGATCCAGGAGAAGGGGGCGACCGTCCGCGTCGGCGACCTCCCGCCGGCCCAGGGCGACCCCGCGATGCTGCGGCTCGTGGCGCGCTGCGCGGCGGCCGACTCGGGCGTCTCCGAGGCGTCGCGCCGGCGCGCGCTGGAAATGCTCGGCGTCACGCTGCGCAAGATGGCGATGGGCGGGATGCACGACGCGCTCGGCGGCGGCTTCCACCGCTACGCCGTGGACGGCACGTGGCACGTCCCGCACTTCGAGAAGATGCTCTACGACCAGGCGCAGCTCGTGGACGCCTATCTCGATGGCTTCCTGCTCACCGGGGAGGAGTTCTTCGCCCACACCGCGCGCGGCGTGCTTGCCTACGTGCGGCGCGACCTCGCATCGCCCGCGGGCGGCTTCCATTCCGCGGAGGACGCCGACTCGTCGCTTACGGACGAGCGGCCCGAAGAGCACGCCGAGGGAGCGTTCTACGTTTGGACGACGGACGAGCTGGCCACCCTGCTCACGCCCGATGAGCTGCGCGCCTGGAGCGAGCACTACGGGGTCGTCGAGACGGGAAACGCGCCGCCCGGCTCCGACCCTCACGAAGAGTTTGTGGGCAAGAACATCTTCTTCGCCGCGTGCCCCGAGTCGCAAACGGCCACGGTGATGGAGCGGTCGGTGGAAGACGTCCGCGCGCTGCTCGAATCGGCGCGCGCGAAGCTCTTCACGGCGCGCGCCAGGCGGCCACGGCCGCACCGCGACGACAAGGTGCTCACCGCGTGGAATGGCCTCATGATCGGCGCGTTCGCCCGCGCGGCGCGCTTCCTCGGCGAGCCCTTGCATGCGGAGGCTGCCCGACGCGCGGCCGAGTTCATCCGGCGCGAGCTTTGGGACGAGCCGAGCGGCCAGCTCGGGCGCTCGTGGCTCGACGGAAACTCCGGCATCGCAGGGTTCGCGGACGACTACGTGTTTCTCGCCGGCGGGCTGCTCGATCTTTACGAGGCCGCCTTCGACCCCGCGCACCTCGCGTGGGCGATCCGACTGATGGACGAGGCGGAGGTCCGCTTCGCCGACCCGGCACGCGGCGGCCTCTTCAGTTCCGACGGCCGCGACCCGACCGTGCTTCTCCGGCTCAAGGAAGATCACGACGGCGCGGAGCCCGCGGCCTCGTCAGCGGCGGTGCTGGTGCTCCAGCGGCTTGCGGCGCTGACGGACCGCGAGGATTTGCTTGCGCGGGCGCGCCGGCACGCCGCGGCCTTCGCCGAGCCGCCGGCGAGGCAGGCGCACGCGATGCCGCTCATGCTCGCCGCGCACGCGCAGCTCGCGCGGCCACCGGCCAAGCTCGTCGTGGCCGGTGACGCCGACGCGTCCGACACCGCCGCGCTGCTCGCCGCGGCGGCGGGGGAATTTCGTCCTCATCTCGCCGTGGCCCGCGCGGGCGAGGGCGATGCGCTCCGACCGGTCGAGGGCCGCGCGGCCGCCTACCTTTGCCACGACTTCACCTGCCAGCCGCCGGTCACCGACCCGGCCGAGCTGCGTGCGCTGCTCGATGGCGCTCCTCCACCTTCCGTTTCCCCGTCCGCGGCGCTCCTAGCCGCGCAGACGCCGCAATGAAAAGCTCTCTTTTGCAGCTCCCCTTCGACCGTCTCACTGCCGCCAAGGGGCATCAACTCTACCAGTCCGGCGCGGTGCGCCGGCTCTTCGGGGATCCCACCCGGATCGAGGCGCACGTGCGTGATCTCGACGGTCGCTTGCAAACGGTGACGTTCACGCCCGCCGGCGACGGCGGATGGTCGGCCTCGTGCACCTGCGCCGAGGGCGCGCAGGGCGGCTGCCCGCACGCGCACGCCGCGATGCTCTCGGTGCAGGAGTCGCAGCGCCGCCGCGAAACGCTGCCGCCGCTGCCCAACGGCGCGCCGGCCGGCGCCGGCGTGCAGGAGGCGGTGTTCCGGCATGGCCTGGAGCGGGCGTTCGCCGAGTTTCGCCGCCGCCGCGCGGTGACGAATGAGATCCTCGCCCTCGTGCAGCCCGACTGGCCGGACGATGCCTTCCGCGCGTGGGCGCCGTGGCCCGCGGACGAGCCGCCGGCTGATCCCCAAGGGCTCTGGCAATACCTCGCGCTCGCGCTGAACGAGGCTGGGTTCCAGATCCCCGAGTTCATGCGGCCGGTCACCCGACTGGCAGAGACGGCGGCGGACATCCAGCGCACGGCGACGCGCGCCGAAACGGAGCGTTGGGAGAAGGCGATCCACGCGTTCACCGCGGCCACGCCGCTTGGACGGCCGGAGCGGATCGAGTTCCGGCTCTCGCTCCGTTTGCCCGGAGAAGGCCGGCTCGAATGGCGGCCGGCGCTCTCGCCCGTGGCTTCCGGCGAGGGCGCGCCCGACGAGCCCACGTTCCGCGAGGTGGAGAAGGAGGACTTGCAGCGCTTCATGGCGCTGGGACGCCAGAGCCTTCTCGTGCCGACCGGCGGGGAGGGCGCAAGCGTGCTTTGGCTCACCTTCTTGCACCATTGGCAGCAGACGCAGGAGCTGGGGATGGATCTCTCGCTGCCTCGCCTGCGCAAGACGCTCAACGGCCTTTTTTCCCAGCCGGCCACCGCGCCGTTCCTCGTCAACACGGAGGGCCAGCCCTTCCGCCGCGGCGTGCCCCTGCGCTGGGTGCTGCACCGCTCGGACGACGGCGCTTCCTACCTTCTGCGCCTCACGGCCGAGGGCGAGCTGGTGCCGGCGCAGCTCCTTCATCTGCCGGGCGCGACGCCGCTCTATCTCTCGACCGAGGCCGTCTATGAGGGGCCGGCCACGGGCAACTTCGTTCCAGGCGACCAATACCAGCAAATCCTTCCCGCCGCGGTGGTCGAGGGACGGACCGGCATCGAGCTGTTGCACCGCCTGGGCGTCGAGCCGCCCGAGCACTTGCGCGACAAGATTCGCGTCGTGCCGATGCGCGTGGAGCTTGTCTGCGAGCTGGAAACGAAGGGCTTCAAGCTCCCGCACGAGGAGTTGACCGTCCTCGCCCGCGCCGTGGCCGAGGATGGCTCGCGCGTGGAGGTCCTCACCCGCGACCAGTGGGTCGTGGAAGACGCGTCGATGTCGGCCAACGGCCACCACGGCTCGAACGGTCATTCCAATGGCTCCAGTGGGCACCACGACCCCATTCCAAGCGCGCCCATCCCGCTCTACGATCGCGCGCTGCTCGCGCATTTTCCGGCGCTGCTGGAGCGCGTAGGCCTCAAGCCGGGCCGATTCGACCCGCGCTGGCGTCGCCGCGTCGAGAATGACTTTCCCGCCGCCTTCGCCGCGTGGTTGCGCGAGCTGCCGGAAGGCGTGACGGCCACGCTCGCCGACCCGCAGCTCCAGAGCCTGCGCCTCGGGGTGATGCGCCCGAAGGTGTCATTCTCGTTGCGCCCCGCGCCTGGGGACGCGACGGATTGGTTCGACGTGTCGGTGGATCTCGACGCGAAGGACACGCGCCTGACCGCCGCCGAGCTGCGCCAACTGCTGCGCGCCCGCGGAGGCTACGTGCGACTCAAGGGCAAGGGCTGGCGGCGCCTGGAACTGGACATCGACGCCGCGATGCAGGGCAAGCTCGCGCAGCTCGGCCTCGACCCGGAGGACTTCGCCACCGGACCGCAGCGTCTCCATGTCCTGCAGCTCACCGATCCCGCCGTCACCACGCTGCTCGACCCCGCCAAGGCCGCCGCGTTGCGCGCGCGCTGCGAGGCGCTGCTCGGCGAGTCGGCTGCGGTGGAGCTTCCGCTCGGCATCACCGCCGACCTGCGCCCCTACCAGCTGGAGGGGTTCCGTTTCCTCGCCCGCCTCGCCCGCGCGGGCCTCGGCGGCATCCTGGCCGACGACATGGGCCTCGGAAAAACGGTCCAGGCCCTCGTGTGGCTCACGTGGCTGCGCGCCCAAAACGACATCCTCCACCCGTCCAAGCCCGAGAAGCCCCGCCGCCCTGCCTCTCCGGCTCCGCCCCCAGAAGCGCCCTTCACCACCTCCGAGGCGCCGCCCCTGCCAACCTCCATCCTCCAACCTCTATCCTCTCCCCCTCCGTCCCTCGTCGTCTGCCCCAAGTCGGTGATGGAAAACTGGGCGCGCGAGGCCGCCAAGTTCGCGCCGGGCCTGCGGGTGCGCGTGCTTCACCCGCGGCCGGGCGGGCGGCTGCCGGAGCCCGACCCGACGTCGGCCGACCTCTTCGTGGTAAACTACGCGCAGCTTCGCCGCCGCGCCGACTTTTACCTGCGCACCAAGTGGCTCGCGGTGATCCTCGACGAGGGTCAGAACATCAAGAACCCCGACTCGCAGAGCGCCCGCACCGTGCGCGCGCTGGAGGCGTGGCACCGCCTCGTGCTCACCGGCACGCCCATCGAGAACCGCTTGCTCGACCTGTGGAGTCTCATGGCCTTCGCCACGCCGGGCATCCTCGGGCAGCGCGCGTATTTCGAGCGGCAGTTCGAGAAGCACGACGACCCCCACTCGCGCCAGCGCATCGCGGCGCGCCTGCGACCCTTCCTGCTGCGGCGCACGAAGAAGGAGGTGGCGCCCGACCTGCCGCCGCGAATCGAGGAGGACTGGGCGTGCGAGATGGACGGCGCGCAGCTCGATCTTTACCGCGGCGAACTCAAGCGCGCTCGCGGCCTGCTGCTCGGCATCGAGGACAACCGGCACTTCAACGAGCAGCGCTTCCATATCCTCCAGTCATTGCTGCGCCTGCGTCAGATCGCCTGCCACCCGGGGCTGCTCGACCCATCGCAGCGCGGCGAGTCCTCGGCGAAACTGGAGGCGCTCCTCGACCTGCTGGAGCCGCTGCGCGAGGAAGGCCACAAGGTGCTCGTGTTCTCGCAGTTCGTCTCGATGCTCGACATCCTGCGCGAGCACCTCGACGCGCGCGGCTGGACGCACTTCACGCTCACCGGCCAGACCGAGGACCGCGCCGCGGTGGTGGACGCGTTCTCCGAGTCGCCCGAGCCGGCCGTGTTCCTCCTCTCGCTCAAGGCGGCTGGCTCTGGCCTGAACCTGATGGCCGCAAGCTACGTGGTGCTCTTCGACCCGTGGTGGAACCCCGCCGTCGAGGCGCAGGCCATCGACCGCACCCACCGCATCGGCCAAGCCAACCAGGTGATGGCCTACCGCCTCATCGTGAAGGATTCCGTGGAGGAAAAGATCCGCGCCCTCCAGGCGAAGAAGGCCAACCTCGCGCTCGACGTGCTCGGCGTGAACGGCGACGGCTCCGCGGCGCTCGACTGGCGCGACTTCGAATATTTGCTGGCGGACGATCCGGTAGACGAAGGAACGGCCGGGTGGGGAAAATAGCAGCGTGGCGCGGCTGG
Organism: uncultured Verrucomicrobiota bacterium; assembly: GCA_937871685.1. Taxonomy (GTDB): domain Bacteria; phylum Verrucomicrobiota; class Verrucomicrobiia; order Chthoniobacterales; family SZAS-18; genus SZAS-18. The sequence goes on along the minus strand of CALMOL010000281.1, from coordinate 1,298 downwards.
AGAGGCGACTCTGTCCGCGCAGTCTGCTGCTTCAAGCTTTTCTCCCGCGCGTGTCCGCCGTTCGACAAAAATCCCAAGATGGCACGTTCCTCGCGCGGACAGAGATGCCTCTACCACGATACCTCCTACGATACGGGCAGCGGCCCCGACGCCATGCCGCGCGTTGTTCAACTTCAGCCGATGGTCGCAGCGCGCTCGGGGGTGCTGGTGGAGAAGCTTTTCGAGTGACACGACCCGCGCGGGGCCAAGGGCAAGCATCCCAAGCGCCGGATGGTGGAGGCGATCCTCTACCGGCTGCGCGAGGGGTGACGCTGGCGGGCCTTGCCCAAAGTCTTCCCGCCCTGGAAAAAAAGAGCGTCGCCCGCACCGAGGCATTGCTCTGGGCGGCCGTGATTCGCCTGCTCCCGCGCCGCCTCGCCCTTTAACCGCATAGTCTCCAAGCAAACTCCGAACGAATATCTGACGTTGCTTGGACAGGGCACCGTGATGACCGCGGCGGTCATCGAAATGACCAGTTTGGCCACCGCGATAAACAAACCGGTCTTCGAGATGATGCCACCGGTCATCGCGATGCCGGTCGGTATCATCGCGATGTCCAACTCGGTCTTTGCGCTAAGGTTTTTGGTCTTTGCGGTGAGCCGAGACCTCTTCGCGATGATGGCGCGCATCATCGAGATGAGCTGCGCCCTCTTCGCGATGACCAAAGCGATCATTGCGATGATGGAGCGGGGTCTGTGAGGATGGGTTTAATCGTCGAGATGACCGCTGGGATGAGCGCGATGATCCCCGGGCTCATCACGAGGAGGGCGCCGCTCATCGACAAGACCGCAAACCTTATCGCATAGATCAGTGGCATCATCGCGATGATGCGCGCCATCATCGAGATGTCTGGGCTGGTTAGGAGATTGAGCCCGCGCGTCCGGGAGAGCCGCGTGGCAGCCTGCACCGCCGCCCTTGGTGCGGAAGGAGGAGGGCCATAGGCCCAGGCGCGGGTAGCCCGAGCCGGCCCTTCAGAGATCGACAAGTTGGCGGCGGGAAGGGACGCCGGCCGGAAGCGTGGATTTTCAGAGGTAACACGCCGAAGTATTTTCTGTAGCCACTTGCGGTCGTCCTTGAGGGGCTGCGCAACAGTCACCGCCTTTTTAGAGTGCGGTGGCAAGCGTCAGCGCGACACCGCTTTCGACTGCAAATCCGCGCCCTCGTGCCAAAGCGGTGTCGCGCTGACGCTTGCCACCGCACTCCCAAGCCTTCGGCCCACCACACGTCGCTCAACCTCGTGAAAACGCGGCAGCTCAACG
>CALMOL010000280.1 GCA_937871685.1 uncultured Verrucomicrobiota bacterium | reverse complement strand
GGATGGTGACGGTGGCGTTGGTCGCGTTCGGCGGCGCGTTGACCGTGGCGGTGGTCAGCGTGCTCAACGTCAGGGTGTCGCCCACGCTATCGCGCGCGATGACGCGGAACTGGAAGGAGGTGTCAGCTGGGCTGAGCGGGGGGTTGATATTGAAGTCCGCGAATGGGCTGGAGTCGAAATCCCTGGCCGTGGGCGTCACCGCGGCGCTGCCGCCCGCCGCCAGTTCCCAGCGGTAGGTGAGACCGTTGCCGATGACGCCGGACACGGTGTTGCGCACGTTGGTGGCTGACTGTCTGGCGATGACCACGGTGTCCGTGCCGGGGTCAGGCACCAATTGGAGCGGATTGAGGCTGACGATGCGCTGGATGGTGACGGCGGCGCCGCCCGGTCCCGTCGGGGCGGTGGGAGGGGTGTTGATGACGATGGAAACCGCGGGCGAGGTAGCCGCCGAGCCGTTGTCGATCACTTCGACGACAAAACGATACTCGCGCCCAGCCGGCCGGTTGGCGGGCACGTTGGCGGTGGCAGTAGGGGCGTTCGAGAAGCCTGACGTATCCACCGTGCCGTCGGGCGTGATCGTTACGTCGCCGAAGGGCGTGTAGCCGGCGATGTCGCCGGCGGTGGCCTCGCGCCACTTGTAGCGGCGGCCGGCGGCCGCCGCGTAGGTGGTGCCGAGCGGCACGCTGGGGGTCGTCGCCTGTTGCCGGACGGTGCGCGTGGTGGTGCCGGGCATCGTCACGTAGGCGGGGGGCAGCACAAACACGGTGATGGAGGCGGAATCGGTGTTGTTCGGGGGTGCGCTCCCGTCGGTCACGTCCACGGTGAACACGTAGCGGCCGACGACCGAGAAGGATCCCGCGGTGGCATTGGGGGTGTTGGTGCCGGTGAACGTGAACGTCGAGCCCATCGGGGAATCCACCGCCATCCACGAGTAGGTGACCGGCGGGGTGGCATCCGTCACGGTGGCCGTGAGCGTGATGTCCGGGGTACCGAAGAGAGCCGTGACGTTCCCGCTGGTCAGCACGATGATATCGCTACCGGGCCCGACGGCCGAAACCCTGGCCTTGAGCCGAGAGCCTTGCGCACTCGCCGCAGCCGGGGCGAGGCCGAGAAGCGCCGCGAGGCAGAGTAGGAGGACACGAGGACCAAGCCGGCGGCAAGAGGGGGAGGCGTGCCAGTGCATAATGAGGATTTGGAAGGAAAGCGTGGAACCGGCGATAGTTGCGCTCGCCAATAACTCACCGAGCGGCGCAGTTGGGCGCGATTGTTCAGATCAGCCTCGTGAAGTAAAGATTTTTTTTGGCTTTTTTCCCTCCTTTCCGTTGCCCTCGCCACGCGCTGCCGGTCCCTTGCCGGCCCACCGCGGATCTGCCCGTTATCTCACTGTCCCATGTCACGGCCGAACTGATGCTCGCACCGCCGGTGCGAGCATCCCCCTCCCTTCCAAGATTTTAATCCTTGGGGAGCCTACACCGCACCGAGCAGTTCCCTCGCGCTGGCCACGGCGTAGTCGCGGTTCAGGCGGGTGATGAAGGTGGAGGAGATCTCCTTGGGGCAGACGGCCTCGCACTCGTATTGATTGGTGCAGTTGCCGAAGCCTTCCTGGTCGTGCTGTCGAACCATGTTCAGCACGCGGCGGTGGCGCTCGGGCTGGCCCTGGGGCAGGAGGCCGAGGTGGCCGACCTTGGCGGAGAGGAAGAGCATCGCGGAGCCGTTCTTGCACGCGGCCACGCAGGCGCCGCAGCCGATGCACTGCGCGGCGTCCATGGCGAGGTCGGAGTTCTTCTTCGGCACGGGCAGGGCGTTGCCATCGACGGCCGAGCCGGTGCGCACGGACACGTAGCCGCCGGACTGGATGATGCGGTCGAGGCCGGAGCGGTTCACGACGAGGTCGCGCACCACGGGGAAGGCGGCGGCGCGCCACGGCTCGATGGTAAGCTCGTCGCCGTCCTTGAAGTGCCGCATGTGGAGCTGGCACACGGTGGTGCCGCGCTGGCCGCCGTGAGCGTAGCCGTTGATCACCATCGAGCAGGTGCCGCAGATGCCCTCGCGGCAGTCGGACTCGAACATGATCGGCTCGCCGCCGGCGTGCATGATGTCCTCGTTGACGATGTCGAGCATCTCCAGGAAGGAGGCGGACTCGGGGATGTTCTTGGCGGCGTAGGTCTCGATGCGGCCCGGGGACTTGGAGTCCTTTTGGCGCCAGACTTTGAGCGTGAGATTCATGGGGAAAGCGGGGGAAGGTTTTGCCACGGAGGCACGGAGATCACGGAGAGGAGAAAGAGAAAGTTTTCAAACTGGGTCGGCCCGGCGTCCTCCGTGTTCTCCGTGTCCCCGTAGCTGATTATTTGTAGGACCGCACAGCGAGGTGGACTTCCTTGAATTCGAGCGGCTCCTTGTGGAGGTAGGGTTGGGCGTCGGCGCCCTTGTGTTCCCAGGCGGCCACGTAGGCGTAGTTGTCGTCGTCGCGCATCGCCTCGCCGTCCTCGGTCTGGTATTCCTCGCGGAAGTGGCCGCCGCAGGATTCCTCGCGGTGGAGGGCGTCGAAGCACATCGTCTCGGCAAACTCGAGGTAGTCGGACACGCGGTTGGCGTGGTCGAGGGCGTGGTTGAGGTTGCCGGCCTCGCCGGGGACGCGGAGATTCTGCCAGAATTCCTCGCGGAGCTGCGGGATGCGCTGGAGGGCGTGCTGGAGGCCGTCGCGGTTGCGCGCCATGCCGCACTTGTCCCACATGAGCAGGCCCAGCTCGCGGTGGAACTCGCCCGGCGTGCGTTTGCCGTTGATGGCGAGCATTTTCTGGAGCCGGCCCGTGGATGCCTCGCGCACGGCGGCGGCCTCGGGATGGTCGGCCTTCGGGAGCTTCTTGCCGCCCTCGGACGCGAGATACACGCCGATGGTGTAGGGCAGCACGAAGTAGCCGTCGGCCAAGCCCTGCATGAGGGCGGAGGCGCCGAGGCGGTTCGCGCCGTGGTCGGAGAAGTTGGCCTCGCCGATGACGTGGAGGCCGGGAAGGTTGGACATCAGGTTGTAGTCCACCCACAGGCCGCCCATCGTGTAGTGGACGGCGGGGAAGATCCGCATCGGGCGCTGGTAGGCGTTTTCCCCGGTGATCTTCTCATACATGTCGAAGAGGTTGCCGTAGCGCTCGCGGATCAGCGGCTCGCCGAGGCGCTTGATCGAGTCGGCGAAGTCGAGATACACGCCCAGGCCGTGGTCGCCCACGCCGCGGCCGTCGTCGCAGGCTTCCTTGGCGGCGCGGGAGGAGATGTCGCGCGGGGCGAGGTTGCCGTAGGAGGGATACTTGCGCTCGAGGTAGTAGTCGCGCTCGCTCTCAGGGATGTCCTGCGGCGCGCGCTTGTCGCCCTTTTTGGCGGGCGCCCACACGCGGCCGTCGTTGCGGAGCGACTCGCTCATCAGCGTGAGCTTGGACTGGTAGTCGCCGCCCACGGGGATGCAGGTGGGATGGATCTGCGTGTAGCAGGGGTTGGCGAAGAACGCGCCGCGGCGGTGCGCGCGCCAGGTGGCGGTGACGTTGCAGCCGCGGGCGTTCGTCGAGAGGTAGAAGACGTTGCCGTAGCCGCCGGTGGCGAGGACGACGGCGTGGGCCATGTGCGTCTGGATCTCGCCGGTGAAGAGATCGCGCGTGACGATGCCCTTGGCGTGGCCGTCGATCACGATGAGATCCTGCATCTCGCAGTGCGAGAACATCTTCACGCCGCCGGTGGCGATCTGCTTGGACAGCGCGGAATACGCGCCGAGCAGGAGCTGCTGGCCGGTCTGGCCGCGCGCGTAGAAGGTGCGTGAGACCTGCGCGCCGCCGAAGGAGCGATTGGCGAGCTGGCCGCCGTATTCGCGCGCGAAGGGCACGCCCTGGGCCACGCACTGGTCGATGATGTCGCGCGAGACCTGCGCGAGGCGATAGACGTTGGCCTCGCGGGAGCGGAAGTCGCCGCCCTTGATGGTGTCGTAGAAGAGCCGGAAAATGGAGTCGCCGTCGTTTTGGTAGTTCTTGGCGGCGTTGATGCCGCCCTGCGCGGCGATGGAGTGGGCGCGGCGCGGCGAGTCCTGGTAGCAGAAGCAGGAGACTTGGTAGCCGAGCTCCGAGAGCGTGGCCGCCGCGGCGCCGCCGGCCAGGCCGGAGCCGACCACGATGACCTGGTATTTGCGCTTGTTGGCCGGGTTGATGAGCTGGACCTCGGCGCGGTAGCGGTCCCACGCGCCGGCGAGCGGGCCTTGGGGCGTCTTGCCGTCAAGCGCGCCATTGGCGGTGGCCGCGTCGCGCGTGGGCGGCGCGGCGAGGGGGGAAACGTTGCGGAAATCAGGGGTGCTCATGGCCGGGAGAAGAGGCGTTACTTGATGAACCCAAACAGGATGGCGAGAACGATGGCGGCGTTGCCCAGGAAGACCGCCCAGCCCAGGCCCCACGAGAGGTAGCGCGCCGGCCGGGCGAGCGGCTTGGTGCGCAGGCCGAGCGTCTGGACGGTGCTCTCGACGCCGTGCGAGAGGTGCATGCACAGCAAGCCCATCGAGACGAGGTAGAAGACCGAGACGAAGGGATTGCGGAAGCCGCCGACCAACATCTTCCAAACGTTGTGCAGCAGCGGATCCTTCGCGTTGCCCGCCTCGGGGGCATAGTCCATCACATGGATGTTCTCGGTGGGAATCCAGCCGAGCGTGAAGTGAAGGATGTGGAAGATGATGAAGGCGAGCAGGATCAACCCCGAGTAGAACATCGTCCGCGAGGCCACGGTGGCCTGCACGGTGGCCTCCTTGACGTAGCGCTCGCCCTTGGCGACGCGGTTCATGCGCGAAAGCTGGATCGTGTTGATGACGTGCAGGACGAACGCGGCGAACAAGCTGATCCGGAAGAGCCAGAGCACCGGGCCAAGGCTCTTGAGCTTGGCGGCGTAGGCGTTGATGTAGGCCGGCGGCAGGAAGATCTGGAGGTTGCCAATGAGATGAACGACGACGAAGCCCACCATCACGAGGCCCGTGAGCGCCACGATCCATTTCTTGCCGATGGACGAGCGGTAGAAGGCGATGAGGCGGTTGGGCGGGACGGCCCGCATCGAGGGGGCGTCGGCAGCGGCGGCGGTGCTCATGGACAGGGGAAGGGGAATCGGCGTGGGGGCCCGGCGCGGAGGTTCGCCGGCCCGGCCCGACGAAAGAGGAGGTATTAGATAAACTAATAGTCGTCAATCGCCGAGACGATGAATCCGCGAATTGCCGCGCGCGAAGACGCGGATTTGTCCCCGATGGCCGGGCCTCAACCCACTTTCGCTCCCGGCTCGCCCGGAAGCTCCCGCGCCTCGCGCTCAAGGCGCTCGGCGAGCCAAAGCTTCATCATGCTTTGGTAATTGAGGTAGCGGGAGCGGGCGAGGCGCTTGAGGCGAGCGAGCATCCGCGGGTCCATCCGCAGTGTGACGGTGGCTGACTCGCGGGCGTCGGCCGGTCGCAGCAGGCAGGCCTGCATCAGCCGCGGCGAGGGCGAAGCCCCCGCCCAAAATGCGGCCTCGTCCTCCTCGTCCGCGAAGGCGGGCACATCGGACCAGGAGTGGAGATTCAGCATGAAGAAACGATGAATGCCCTGCGGTGGCAAATCCAGCGCCGGGCCGACGCAGAATGCATGGCGGCTTCTGGAGAGCGCGTGCAGGATGCAAACGCCGCTCCTTCTTTCCCGGCTGGGCGGCGCGTGGCCTACTCTGGAGGAGCGCTGGTCAAGGGGGAGGGAACAGATTCTGCGCTGGGCGGAAGAGTCACCCCAATCACCATGCTCGCTTGTAACGCCCGCTCTTCTTTTGGCCAAGACTCTTCTGCCGAGCCTTTGTCTCAGTTAATCGCCGCGAACGAGGAGGCGGAGGAAAATCTCCGGGCGGCGGCCAATGCCGTGCGCGACACCGGGCTGCGTGCGCAGTTTGATCGCTTCGCCCAGCAGCGCGCCACCTTCGCGGCCGAACTGCGCCAAGCGGCTGGCCGGATGGGCGCCGCTTCCAGCTCGGTGGCCCACCGGGTGCGCCGCGTCTGGAACCGGATGTGGAACGCCACCATGCCCGCCGATGATCAGTTGGCGCTGGAGGAGGCCGAGGCCGCCGAGGAAACTACCGTGCGCCGCTATCGCGCTGTGCTGCGTGGCGAGGCCGGCAAGCGTCTCTCGGGGGAGTTGCGCGCGATGGTCGAGGGCCAGTATCAGAGCGTCCGCCGTGCTTTTGACCTCATCAACTGCATGCGCTTCCTTGCGCTTGCAGAAACTCGGCGGAACTGAAGCTTCGCGGGAGGCCTCAACGGCGGCGTCGCTCATGCGCAGAAAAGGCGCGACGGAGCGCGTGGGCTGCTTATTCGTTGGATCATGAAACTCCCTTCGCTTCGCCGCCTCGCTTGCCTTGCCTGTGCTGGTGCCCTTTCTCTCGTCTTCGCCGTCGCAGCCTCCGCGCTCGACGTGCCGAAATTTTCCGACCCGGACGTGACGGCCTTCGCCAAGGCTTACGCCGAGTTTGCCCAGGAAAGCGTCGTCGCGGTCAAGGCGGCTGCCGCTGGCGACAACAGCAAAGCCGAGGCGCTCGCCGCCAAGGCTCAGGCCATCCAAGAAAAGGCTGCGACGGTCTCCGCCAAGGTGAAGCCGGAAGAGGCGGAGAAGTTCCAAAAGTTCATGCTGGAATGCGTCCAGTTGATGACGGACGCGATGAAGTAAAGCTGGCTTGTGCCGGGAGCGCCGCGGGATTCAAGACCAGCTGAGCCTCCCGGCTTTCCCGCTCCAGAGGGAAGACGTTCACCGCCACCCCGCGCGACCCAATCATATGGTCGGGCGCGCGTGCCGGCCGCGGCAGGCCATCGAGCGCGAAGGTTTGGTCGCTCCACTGGGTGACCTCGGCTTGCTGGAGCGGATAGGGCGCGTGATGCACGCGACCTGACCGGATGCGACCCGTGCGCTGGTTCGAGGCGAAAAGGCGATAGCGTTCGCACAGGAAGAATTCCAGCGTTCCAGGCTCGGCCGTGTGGGAAGTCCCGACAAGGCGCCAGTGGAAGCGCGCGGCCTCGTCCGCACCCCGTCGCCGGCAGGCGTATGTCATCGTTCCATCGGTCCGCAGCGCGGCGCTCATCTCGGCCCGCTGATAGTTGAGGTGAAAGAAAGTTCTCCCCAGCCACACGGCCGGGGCGCGGTTGCAATCGAGCGAGTAGAACCACACGCCGGGCCGGCCGCGCTCGTCTACGGCGTAAGTGCGGAGATTCAGCTCCAGAAAATTGGAGATCCAGGGCGCGCCCGGAAGCCAGCGCGGCCGGATGCCGCGCATGAAGAAGGGGACCAGGCCAACCCACGCGCGTCCCTCAAACGTGTCCACCCGCAGCCCGGCCGGCAGCGTGCGCTGAATCTCGCCCGGCGGGAACGACCAGTGCAGGAACAGCAGTTCCTCCCACCGCTGGTGCATCACGAAGGCCCCGGCGGGCCGGCGGCACTCCGCGATGCGCCGCTCGATCGAGACAAGGCCGGGGCTTTCCGTTTCGGATTTCATTTTATCGTTTGGCTTCGCCGTCCAACCTTAGGCCCGAACCGCCCCCGTGAAATCCCTCCCTTCCGATCCCATCGCCGCCGCGCTCGCCGAGGACCTTGGGCCAGCGGGCGAGGACGTAACCACCGCGTTCTTCGTCGCGCCCGACGCCCGCGCCGAGGGCGTGATCGTCGCGCGGCAGGAATGCGTCCTCGCCGGCCTCGAGACGGCGCGCGACACCTTCCTCCGCGTGGACCCCGCGCTCGATGTCGCGATGGAGCGGCGCGACGGCGACCCCCTCCGCCCCGGCGACGTGGCCCTGCGCGTGCGCGGCCGGGCGGCCTCAGTCCTCACCGGCGAGCGCGTGGCGCTGAACTTCGTGCAGCGCCTGTCCGGCGTGGCCACGCTCACCGCGCGCTTCGTGGCCGCTGTGGCGGGAACGGGCGTGCGCCTTCTCGACACTCGCAAAACCACGCCCGGCCTGCGCGCGTTGGAAAAGGCCGCGGTCGTCGCCGGTGGCGGCACGAACCATCGCCTCGGCCTGCACGACATGGCGCTGGTGAAGGACAACCATCTCGCCGCCGCGACGGGCGCGGGGATCGAGTGGCTGCGCGAGAGCATCGGCCGCCTGCGCCGCGAGCGCCCCGGCACGCGCGTGGAGCTGGAGGCCGACACGCTGGAGCAAGTGGCCGCGTTCCTCACGCTCGACGGCGTGGACTTCATCCTGCTCGACAACATGAAGCCCGACCAACTCCGCGCCGCCGTGGCCCTGCGCGAGCAACTCGGCAGGAGCGATCGCGTGCAGCTCGAAGCGAGCGGCGGCGTGAATCTCTCGACCATCCGCGGCATCGCTGAGACCGGTGTGGAGGCGATCTCTGTCGGCGCTCTCACCCACTCCGCCGTGGCCGTGGACTTCGGCCTCGACTTCCTGCCCGCAAAACAGCTTTAGCCACGGAACACGCATGAGCATTGCCACCCGCACCGGCGACGACGGCACCACCGGCCTGATCTTCGGGCAGCGCGTGCCCAAGCATCATTCGCGCGTCGAGGCCGTCGGCCGGGTGGACGAGCTGAATGCCGCGCTTGGCCTCGCCAAGTGTCATTCGGCCGGGGACGGCTTTGTCTTCGGGCACCTGGAGGCCATCCAGCGCGACCTCGTCAACCTCATGGGCGAGCTCGCCGCCGCGGACGAGGACCAAGCACGCTACCTCGACTCGCGCTTCGGCCATGTGGCCGACGCCGAACTCACGCGCCTCGACGAAGGAGTGAAAGAACTGGAAGCGACGTCGATCAAGTTCGATGGCTGGGCCACGCCCGGCCGCACCCCGGCCGCCGCGACGCTGGACTTGGCACGCGTCGCCGCCCGCCGCGCCGAGCGCCATCTTGCGTGGATGCGCGACGTGGGTGGCCATCCGATGCGCCCGCTGCTGCTGCGCTACGTGAACCGCGCTTCCGACCTTCTCTGGCTCTTGGCGCGGCGGGCGGAGGAGAGGACGGAGGTGAATCGTGAATCGTGAATCGTGGAACTTGGCTCGGTTCACGATTCACAATTCACAATTCACGATTCACCTCCGTCCATGCCGAATGCTATCCAACCCCTCGTCATCGCCGGCCGCGAGTTCTGTTCGCGGCTGCTCGCGGGCACGGGAAAGTTTTCCTCCAACGAGGCCATGCGCGACGCGCTCGATGCCTCCGGCGCGGAGATCGTCACGGTGGCTTTGCGACGCGCGGATCTCTCGGGCAAGAAAGACCCTTTCGCCAACATCCTCGATTTCATCGACCCGAAGCGATACCTGCTCCTTCCCAACACAAGCGGCGCGGCCAACGCCGAAGAGGCGGTGCGCTTGGCGCGCCTCGCCGTGACCGCCGGCCTGCCGAACTGGGTGAAGCTCGAGATCCACCCAGATCCGCGCTTCCTGCTCCCCGACCCCATCGAGACCTTCAAGGCCGCCGAGATCCTCGTGCGCGAGGGCTTCGTGGTGCTGCCCTACATCAACGCCGACCCCGTGCTCGCCAAGCGCCTGCAGGAAATCGGCACCGCGACGGTGATGCCGCTCGGCTCGCCCATCGGCTCGAACCGCGGCATCGAAACACGCGCGCAGATCGAGATCATCATCGAGCAGGCCACCGTGCCCGTGGTGGTGGACGCAGGCCTGGGCGCGCCCTCGCAAGCCGCCGAGGCGCTGGAGATGGGCGCGGACGCCGTGCTCGTGAACACCGCCATCGCCGTCGCCACGGATCCCGTGCGGATGGCGCGCGCCTTCCGCGCCGCCGTGGAGGCCGGCCGCGCCGCGCGCGAGATTGGCCTTGGCCCGCGCTCCGAGCACGCCAGCGCGACGAGCCCGCTCACCGGCTTTCTGACCGAGAGCTGAGCCGAGAGGATGGAAGATGGAGGATGGCAGGAAGCGTCAAAGCAGAAAGCCTCCCATTTGCCAAACCCCGCCGACAAGCCACCCCGCCGACAACGTCAGAACGCTTCCTGCCATCCTCCATCCTCTCGGTCCTTCTCCCCATGCTCCGCGTCCGCGACCTCCGCGTCACCTTTCGCCCGCGTTCGCGGCGGGAGAAGCCGTTCGTCGCGGTGGACAGCGTCTCGTTCGACGTGCCCAAGGGCGGCAGCGTGGGGCTCGTGGGCGAGAGCGGCTCCGGCAAGAGCACCATTGCGCGCGCGATCCTCAAGCTCTTCGCGCCGGGCGAGGCGGAGGTGGAAGGGCAGATAGCGTTCGACGGGCGCGAGTTGATCAGCCTGAGCGAGGACCAGTTCCGGCCGCTGCGGCGGGAATTGCAGGTGGTGTTCCAAGACCCGTTCGGCTCGCTGAACCCGCGGCACCCCGTGGCGCGGATCGTGGGCGAGCCGATGGAAATCCACTTCCCGGAGCGCGGCCGCGAGGAGCGGCGCGGGCTCACGGCGGAGCTGCTCGCGCAGGTCGGCCTGCCGGCCGAGGCGCTCGACCGGTATCCGCATGAGTTCTCGGGTGGGCAGCGGCAGCGGGTCGGCATCGCGCGCGCCCTGGCCGGTGAGCCGAGGGTGCTCGTGCTGGACGAGCCGGTGAGCGCCCTCGACGTGAGCGTGCAGGCGCAGATCTTGAACCTCCTGGCCGAGCTGCGCGAGCGGCGCGGGCTGAGCTACCTGTTCATCGGCCACGACCTCGCGGTGGTGCGCCAGCTTTGCGACACGGCGCTGGTTTTGCACCGCGGTCGCCTCGTCGAGAAAGGACCAGTCGAGGCGATGTGGGCGGAACCACGCCACGAATACACCCGCGCCCTGCTCGCCGCGGCGCGGGAGCTTTAGCGGGCATTGCATTCCGGCGGCGCGGGCCGTTCGTCCGGCGTGACCCCGCTCGAGCGCGTCGAGATCCCCCACCCGCCGGCACGGAAGTGCCTCGTGGGTGTCTCGGGCGGGCGCGACTCGGTGGCGCTGCTGCACCTGCTCCACGCGCGGGGATTCCGGCGCGTGGTCGCGTGCTACCTGAACCACGGCCTGCGCGGGACAGCGGGCACGGGAGATCGCCGCTTCGTGCAGCGGCTGGCGGCGCGGCTGGGCTTCTCCTTCGCGGCGGAGCGCGTGGACGTGCGCGCCCTGGCCGCGGCGCGCCGGCTTTCCGTCGAGACGGCAGCCCGCGAGGCGCGCCGCGAGTTTTTTCTCCGCGTGGCGCGCCGCGAGCGGTGCCGCGTCCTCCTGCTCGCCCACCACGCGGAGGACCAGGCCGAGACGTTCCTGCTGCGCCTGCTGCGCGGGACGGGTCCGGCCGGCCTCGCCGCGATGCGCCCGGTGGCCGTGCGCGATGGTCTCACGGTGCTCCGGCCGCTCCTTGGCACGCGGCGCGGGGAGCTGGAGGATCTTCTTCTCGCCCGCCGCGCTTCCTGGCGAGAGGACCCCACGAACGCGACTCCTGCCTTCGCGCGCAATCGCGTCCGCCACGCGTTGCTGCCGGCGCTCGTCGCGGCGGCGGGGCGCGACCCGGTCGAGCCACTTTGCCGCGCGGCGGAGATTCTCGCCGACGAGGAGGAATGGATTGCCGGGATGCTCGCCGTCGAGACTGCCTCGCCACCGGAAATGCTTCTCGCGGCCGATCTGCGCGCCATGCCCCGGGCTCGCCAGCGCCGGCTGCTCCTCGCGTGGTTGCGCGCGCGGGGCGTGGCCGGGGCGGGCTTTGCGGAAACGGAACTCCTGCGCGCCTTGCTCGACCCGGCGCGCGGCCCCGCCAGGGTGAACCTGCCCGGCGACCGCCACGCGCGCCGGCGCGGGGGACGCCTCTTCCTGGAGCCACCCGCATGAACCCGATGTGTCCCGCTCGTCGCAACTCCCGCCGGGCGTCGTATCGTGCTCCCGCATGATTCAACAAGACTGGCCCATCCAAGGCCGCGCCCGCCGCTGCGCCCGCACCGGGCGGGAGTTCGAGGAGGGCGAGATGATCCATTCCGCCCTCCATCGCGAGGGCGACACGCTGCGCCGCGAGGACTTCTCCGAGGAAGGCTGGGAAGAGTTGCGCGCCGCCGGCTCCGCGCCGTTCTCGGTCTGGCGGGGAAAATACGAGCCGCCCCCGCCCGCCGGCGCGCGGCCGGAGTCCGTGGACCAGGCGGACGCCGAGGTGCACCTGCGCCGCCTGCTTGCCGATGGGCCCTCGCCCGGGCAGGCCGGCGTGGCCTATCTCCTCGCCGCGCTGCTGGAGCGGAAACGCCTCCTGCGCCCGCTGCCGCTCGACCCGTCCGCCCCCGCCGCCACGCTCGCCTACGAGCACACGAAGACCGGCGAGCTGTTCCTCGTGCCCGCCGCGCCGCCGCGGCTCGACTCGCTGGCCGAGGTGCAGGCCGACCTCGCCACTCTGCTCGGCCACTGAGCGCGGCGAAGCCGGCGCTTGGCTAGGACGAGGGAAGCCTCCGCCGGCGGCCGGCCCGCGTGAGTCGGCATTTTCCTTGCTGAAAGCGAGGGCGCGAAGGTCTATTTCCTTCCCCCCCCGTGCCCCGATGACATTCAACCTGCTGATCGCCCTATCCATTTTGATCGCTCTCACCGGCGTGGTGGCGATGATTCTCGGCGCCTTCCGGGTATCCGTGTGGTGGGGGCTGGCGGTGTTCTTCTCGCCGCTGGCTGGGCTTGCGTCGCTCGCCTTTGGAGGGAGCGGCACTCCGCAAGGCATGATCGTGCTCGGCGCCTGCATCGCCCTAACGGTGGCGGCGTGGCTGGGATTCCTTGCCTTTCGCTGGAAGGATGCCCGGCAGGGCGTCCAAGTGATCCTCATCGGCAGCGTGCTGGGAGCGGCGACTTGGTGGCTCTACGCCCCGCCGGAGATGCAGGCAAAGGCTTGGATGGCCTACCAAGCCCTGCGCAATCGCCTGCCCTGGCTGCCGCAGCCCGGCCTCGTCCTGACCGCCCAGGGGTACCCGCTTTC
>CALMOL010000279.1 GCA_937871685.1 uncultured Verrucomicrobiota bacterium | reverse complement strand
GCCCCCGCCTCGCCCGTCACGTCCAGGCCATCCCGCGCTCCGGCATCCGCGATTTCTTCGAAGTCGTGCAATCCATGCGCGACGTGATCTCCCTCGGCATCGGCGAGCCGGACTTCGTGACCCCCTGGCACATCCGCGAGGCGGCCATCTGGTCGCTGGAAAAGGGCCGCACCGGCTACACTTCCAACCTCGGCCTCCCGAAGCTGCGCGAGGCCATCGCCGAATACGTCGGCGAGCTTTTCGACGTCTCTTACCGGCCGGCGGACGAGGTGATGGTCACCGTGGGCGTCTCCGAGGCCATCGACCTCGCCCTGCGCGCCCTCGTTGAGCCGGGCGACGAGGTGCTCTACCACGAGCCCTGCTACGTCTCCTACTCCCCGAGCATTGCCTTGGCCCACGGCGTGCCCGTCGGCGTGCGCACGCGGCGGGAAGACGGCTTCGCGCTGCGCGCCCTCGACCTCGCCGCGCGGATCACGCCGCGCACTCGCGTGCTGATGCTCAACTTCCCCACCAATCCTACCGGTGCCACGATGTCTCGCTCCGAGTTGGAGCCCATCGCCGCGCTCTGCCGCGAGCACAACCTCGTGGTGCTCACCGACGAGATCTATTCCGAGCTGACCTACGAGGGCGTGGAGCACTTCTCCATCGCCGCGCTGCCAGGGATGCGCGAGCGCACCGTGTTCCTACATGGCTTTTCGAAAGCCTTCGCCATGACCGGCTTCCGCATCGGCTACGCGTGCGCGCCGGCCGAGATCATTGATGCCATGATGAAGATCCACCAATACGGCATCCTGTGTGCTCCGATCACCTCGCAGGAGGCGGCGCTGGAGGCGCTCAAGCACGGCGAGGCCGACGTGGAGATGATGCGCCGCGAATACGAGCTGCGCCGCAATTACATTGCGCGCGCCTTCGAGGAGATGGACCTGCCGTGCCGCCGGCCGCGCGGTTCGTTCTACGTGTTCCCGGACATCCGCTCGACGGGCTGCACCAGCCGCGAGTTCGCTCTCGGCCTCTTGCGCGAGAAAAACGTGGCCGCGGTGCCCGGCGACGCCTTTGGCCCCGGCGGCGAGGGCCACCTGCGCTGCTCCTTCGCCACCGCGCTGCCGCAGATCAAGGAGGCCATGCGCCGCACGGCCGAATACGTCGCCGTCCTCCGCGCCTCCGCCCCGCGGGCCGAAGCCGTCGCGGCCTGAGACCTTCCCCGCCGATGATCACCAAGGCCGTCCTTCTCGCCGCCGGGCGCGGCACTCGCATGCGCGAGCTCACCGCGGAGCTACCCAAGCCCATGCTCCCCGTGCGCGGCCGGCCGGTGCTCGCGCACATCACCGCGGGCCTCGCCGCGGCAGGCGTCACGGATTTCCTCATCGTCGTCGGCTGGCGCGCCGATGTGGTGCGCGGGCACTTTGGCGACGGCACTCCCCATGGCTTCCGCGTCTCCTACACCACGCAGGAAATACAGGATGGCACCGGCCGCGTGGTCGAGCTGGGCAAGGAATGGACTGGCGGCGACCCATTCGTCCTCTCCTACGGCGACATCCTCGTGGACCCGGCCGACTACCGCCCGCTTGTCGCGCTGGGCGACGACGCCGAGGCGCTCGTCACCGTGAAGCGCGCCGACGACGTATCGAAGGGCGGCGCCGTCTTCATCAACGAGCGCGGCGAGATGACCGACCTGCGCGAGAAGCCGGCGCCCGGCGAGCTGACCTCGCCGTGGTATAACGCCGGCGTGTATGCCTTTCGGCCGAGCATCTACGAATGGACCGCGCGCCTGGAAAAGTCCCCGCGCGGAGAATACGAGCTGACCGACGCCATCCGCGCCCTCGCCCAACGTGGCGGCCGGCCAGTGCGCTGCCTGGAGCTGCGCGGCGACTGGGCTGACGTGCGCGACCCCGAGGTGCTGGCGGAATTGAACCGCTGACATCCGGCCTGCGGTCAGCCACAGAATCGGTGCCGGATGAATGCCCCAACTGATCCCCACCGGCCGCACCTGCGCGCGACGCTTGAAGCCTATTTCCGGCGACGGTCCTTCCCCCGGGCATTCCTGTCGCTGGCGTTGATGGGCGCGGGGGCGGGCGGCTTCCTGGCCTCGGTGCTGATGCTGCGCGCGGGCGAGGCGCGAATGTGGGTGCGCTACCCCGTCGCCGCGCTGGTCGGTTATGCGCTGCTGCTGGCGATCATCCGGCTGTGGGCGGAATGGGAGCGCCGCCGATTTGATCCCAATGACCCGGAGGTGCGCTCGGCCGCCGAGCAGACGCGCTTCGGCGCGCCGGAGCACGGCGCTGTCAGGCGCTCCGGGAGCCGGTGGTGGGAGTTCGTGGACGTGGGCTCGGCCGGCGACTCCGAGTGCGGCGCCGGCTGCGTGGTGCTGGGCGCGGCCCTGGGCTTGGTCCTGCTTCTCGTCAGCGTCGTGGGGGCCGCCCCGGCGCTGGCGGCGGAAGTATTCCTCGACGCCTTCATCGTGGCGGCGCTGGCCAAGCACCTGAACACGGCCGCGCGCGGCCATTGGCTGAGCACGGCGCTCCGGCGGACGTGGTGGCGCGCGCTGCTGACCGCGCTGCTTCTCGGCGTGGGCGGCTGGGCGCTCGGCGAGATGGCGCCTGGCGCGCACTCAATCGGCCAAGCCCTGCGCCAGATCTTTCGTTGGTAGCCGTCTCCTCCTACTTCCCCCATGCAACCGGAAACCCGAGGCATCCGGCACCGCGCGCTGGTTTCTCTACGCCCGCACCGATCCAGACGTCGATTGGGAACCGCCTCCGCCTGACCCGCCTCGACGCTCCGGGTGAAGGCGCAACGGAAGCCGAAAATTCCTCGCTCAGCTCTGCGCTTCACGCAGGGCCTTCCGCATCACCTCCAGCGGCGCGGGGCGGTCAAACCACAATTCCCACGCTAGGGCGCCCTGGTGCAGCAGCAGCGCACGGCCGTCGGTGGCGCGCGCGCCGACCTCGCGGGCGACCTCGACCAAGCGCGGCGGCCGGTCCGCGCGATACACGGTGTCGAAGACCAGCAGGTGCGCCGCAAGCAGGCGCGCGGGGAGCGCGGGCGGGTCGGAAAGCTTCATCCCCAGCGGCGTGCAATGCACCACGAGGTCCGTGTGCTCCAGTTCGAAGGCCAGCGCGCGTTCCTCCCACGGCGCGACGGTCACGCGCTCGGTGGGGCCGAGCAGCCGCGTGTCAGCGGCGTAATGGCGCGCGCCCAGCTCCTTTGCCAGCACGGCGGCCTTGGCGGGATCGCGGTTCACGAGGGCGATCCGCGGGCACTGGGCGAGCGCGCACTGTGCCGCCAGGGCCCGGCCCGCGCCGCCGCCCGCGCCGAGGATCAGCACGCGGAGGTCATGGAGGTCCATGCCGAATTCCACGCGGACCGCGCGCTCAAAGCCGGGTCCGTCCGTGTTGAAGCCGCGCGTGCGGCCGTCCTCGAACAGCAGCGTGTTCACCGCGCCGAGTGCCCGCGCTCCGTCGGAAAGCTCGTCGCAGCGCGCGAGCGCTGCCGCCTTGTGCGGCAGCGTCACATTCGCCCCACGGAAGCCGCGCTCCCGCAGCAGCGTGACGCCCTCGGCGAATTCCTCCGGTCGCAGATAAACGGCCACGTAGCGCTCGGCGATCCCCGCACGGTCCAGCGCCGCCTGGTGCATCGCCGGCGAAAGCGAGTGCGCCACCGGAGCGCCGATCACGCCGAGGCGGATCGCGGGCGCGTCGGCCACAGGCGACCAGTCACGAAGGTCGGACAGGGTGAGAAGATCACGCTCCATGCAACCCGCGCTTAGCCCGAGGCCGGCTGGCCGTCCACTCGCGGTGGCCTGGGACTCGGCGCAACTCCACTTTCGGCACATTCGTCCCCTGTCGCCGCCAATGGCCGCGTCAGGCCGAGTGGTGTGCTTCCTCCCATTCCTCCGTGCCCTCCCAGCCTCCTCGGCTATTTTCCCCGCCCGCCATGAGCACGCCTCCAGCCACGCCAGCCACGCCAGCCGCACCCGCCGACTTCATCCGCGAGATCGTCGCCGCGGACCAGGCCAGCGGCCAGCATCCGGCGCCGCGCACGCGCTTTCCACCGGAGCCCAACGGCTATCTCCACATCGGCCATGCGAAGTCGATCTGCCTGAACTTCGGCATCGCGCGCGAGTTCGGCGGCGTCTGCAACCTGCGCATGGACGACACCAACCCGGCCAAGGAAGACGTGGAATACGTCGAGAGCATCCTCGCCGATGTGCGCTGGCTCATCGGTGGCTGGGCGGACCATTGCCTGTGCATGAAGCCCAAGGGGGAGAAGATGGAAGATGGACAGCCGAGCGAAGCGAGACAGCCAGGGTGGGGGGGGCAATGGAAGATGGCAGGGGACCAACCGCCCGCCGCGCCCGCGGAGACCGGGCGACCAGCGGAGGAACTGGAGCCGTTTTTCGCGTCCGATTACTTTGGAGCGCTCTACGAGTGCGCCGTGCGCTTGATCGAAAAGGGGCTGGCTTACGTGGACGATTCCACCGCGGAGGAGACGGACCGGCTCCGGCTCGCGCAGGAGGACTCCCCCTACCGAGGCCGCCCGGTGGAGGAAAACCGCGACCTCTTCGCCCGGATGCGCGCGGGCGAATTTCCCGATGGCGCGCGCGTGCTGCGCGCGAAGATCGACATGAAGTCGCCCAACCCGTGGCTGCGCGACCCGGTGCTCTACCGCATTCGGCACCTCGCCCACCATCATGCCGGCGCCAGCTGGTGCATCTACCCGATGTATGACTTCGCCCACGGGCTGTCGGATTACTTCGAGGGCATCACGCACTCGATCTGCACGCTGGAGTTCGAGGTCCATCGGCCGCTCTACGACTGGCTCCTTAAGTCGCTCGACCTGCCACGCGCGCTGCCGCGCCAGTTCGAGTTCGCGCGGCTCAACGTGAGCTACACCGTGATGAGCAAGCGCAAGCTCATGCGCCTCGTGCAGGGTGGCCTCGTTTCCGGCTGGGACGACCCGCGCATGCCCACCATCTCCGGCCTGCGCCGGCGCGGCGTCACCGCGAGCGCGCTCCGCTCTTTCGCGCAGGGCGTGGGCGTGACGAAATACAATTCCCTCACCGACGTGGCCGTGCTCGAGCACGTGCTGCGCGATGAGTTGAACCGCCAAGCCTGGCGCCGCCTGGCCGTGCTGCGTCCGCTGAAAATCGTGCTGACCAACGTCCCCGCCGAACACGCCGGAACAATGGCCGCCACGAACAACCCCGAGGATCCCGCCGCCGGCACGCGAACGATTCCCTTCGGCCGCGAGCTGTGGATCGAGCGCGACGACTTCATGGAGACCCCGCCACCGAAGTATTTCCGCCTGCGCCCCGGTGGCGAAGTCCGGCTCAAATACGCGTGCATCATCCGCTGCGACGAGGTCATCACGAACGACGCCGGCGAAGTTTCCGAGCTGCGCTGCACCGCCGACCTCCTTTCCGTTTCCGGCGGCCCGAACGCCGCGCGCAAGGTGAAGGGCACCATCCATTGGGTGAGCGCCGCGCACGCCGTGTCGGCCGAGGTGCGCCTTTACGACCGCCTCTTCACCGTGCCCGAGCCGGACGCGGACGGCGATTTTGAGCGGCACCTCAACCCGCACTCGCTGGAGATCATCACCGCCCAATGCGAGCCCGCATTGCGCGACGCGCGTCCGGAGGAGCGATACCAGTTCGAGCGCCTCGCCTATTTCGCCCTGGACCCGGACAGCACGCCAGAACGCCTCGTTTTCAACCGCACCATCACCCTGCGCGACGCTTGGGCGAAGGAATTGAAGAAGGGCTGAGTCCCAGGGACGCATTGACCAGGCGGAACGGACGGTTTCGCCGCGCTTGCCCTCCAAGGTGGACAGCGCGGACCCGCGCCGTTGCAGGCGCGATGCGCCGAAGCCTCAGGCGGCTTCGCCGCCGCCGACGGCGCGAGCGACCGCGCCGTCCACCTTGGCAGGCCCCTCACCCGGCAAGCATGGAGCGCAGGTAGCGCAGCTCGTCCTCGACCGTGGTTGGATCCGACACGGTCAATGCCACCTGTGCGCGCAGGGCGTCGCGGAAGCGGCGGCGAAAGCGCTCCAGTGCCTTGCGCGCCGCCGCAGGGGTCGCGCCCAGCCCGGCGGCCAGGGCGTCGCCGCCCATCGTCGATCCCCCGGGCAGGGCGCACGCCACGAGCGTCTCGAAGGCCCGCTCCTGGCCCTCCCGCACGCAGCGCTCACGCAGGGCCGCCACCGCGGCGTCCACCACCGCGTTCGCCCAGGCGCGGTCGAAGTCGCGTGCGTGCGCGGTGCGCGCGCCCATCCCCGGCACGACGCTGGCGGGCGGTTCGACGCTGCGCGCTTCATGTTCGGGCAGGTGGGCTGCGCCGCCGCCACGCTTGGCGGCAATGCGGCGGCGGTAGGCGGAGATGCGGAAGTTCTCCACCGCCTGCCGCAACCACATGCGGAAGCGCCCGCCCTCGGAGCTGATGCGCGCCAGCCGGTCGCCGGAAAGGAGCCTCTGGAAGAAATCCTGCGCCACGTCTTCGGCGTCTGCCCGCTGGAGACCGCGCGAGGCCAGCAGCGCCACCACCGGCCGCCAGTAGGCCCGGCACAGCGCCTCCCGCGCACGCCGCGTTCCCGAGGCCTCCACGTCGCCTCCCGCATCGCGCACCACCGACCAGTGCGTGGTCAGGAAGAGCGACGCGCCCGCCTGGGAAAACGGCTCCGCTTTGGACATCGCGCGCACCCGTAGCACAAGGGCGCGAGACGGAAAGGATCGCGGCCCTTGGTGGCAAAGCGCGCTGATATTTCACGGCGCGCCCGCCGACCCCGCTCGCCGCCACAGCCCGCGACGCGGGGCGAGGAGGAGCGCGGCCACGAACACCAGCGCCTGCGCCACCACGATGCAAGCGGCGGGCGAGCCGTTCAGGAAGAAAGACGCGTAGATCCCGCCGAGCGCCGAAAGGACGGACACGAGCACGGCTTTCAGCAACATCTCGTCGAAGCGGCGCGCCAGCAGGAAGGCCGTCGCGCCGGGCGTGACGAGCATCGCCACCACCAGGATGAGGCCGGCGGCCTGCATGGCCGAGACCACGGCCAGCGCGAGCAGCGCAAGGAGCAGGTAGTTCAGCAACGCCACCGGCCGGCCGAGGGCGCGGGCGTGGGCGGGGTCGAAGCTCACGAGCAGCAGGTCGCGCCGCAGCACGCCCACCACGAGGAGCACCAAGCCGGAGAGCACGGTGGTCTCGATGAGCTGCGCGCGCGGGATGCCGAGGATGTTGCCGAAAAGGATATGGTCGAGGTGCAGGTCGGTGGTGGTGCGCGACATCAGCACCAGGCCCAGCGCGAACAGGCCCGTGAACACCACGCCCATCACGGTGTCCTCCTTGATGCGGGAGCGCGCCTTGATCCAGCCGGTGGCGAAGGCGCACAGCAGCCCGCTCGCGAAAGCGCCGACGGCCAGCGGCAATCCCGCCCAATACGCCAGCACAATCCCCGGCAGCACTGCGTGCGACACGGCGTCGCCCATCAGCGACCAGCCGCGCAGCACCAGGAAGCACGACAGCACCGCGCTCACCGCCGCCACCAACGCGCCGATGGCGAACGCCTCCAGCATGAAGCCGTAGCGGAATGGTTCGAGCAGCGCGTCCATCGTCGGGCCTTCTTCACAATCCTGCCTGAGATTCACGCCACGCGTCTGATGATGCGGCGCAGGGGAGACAGGATTAAAGGATTTTCAGGATTAACGGGATGAGGGGAGGGGATTACGCAAGCATCCAATCAGTTGGAAGGACGAGCTTGGCTCGCGCCACCGGGAAGAGAAGAAGTCGGCGTGTCGGTTCCAAGCGATGCACCCGGCAAGTCGGTAGGCTCGGCGATCCGCCGTGTCCGAGCGGTAGCCAGCAGGCCGTGCTTCGGGGCGAAGACCAGCGCGATGAGAAACACCAGCGCCTGCAAGGTCACGATGCAGCCGCCCGTCGCGCCATCGAGGAAGTAGCTCGCGTAGGCGCCAGCGAAGGCGCAACCCGCCCCCAGCGCGGAGGAGAGGCCGAGCATCCGACCGAAGCGATCGGTAAGTAGGTAGGCCGTTGCGCCGGGCGTCACGAGCATCGCCGCCACCAGCACCGCGCCCACGGCCTGCATGGCCGCCACCGCCGTGGCCGAGAGCAATGCCAGCAGCAGCACGTGCAGCCGACCGACCGGCAGCCCGATGGCGCGTGCTTGGTTGGGATCGAAGCAAAAGAGCATCAGGTCGCGCCACTTCAGCCCGACCAAGAGCGCGGCCGCGACCGCCACGACGAGCACCTGCACGATGTCGGCCGGGGCGATGCCGAGGATGTTTCCGAGCACGATGGCCTTGAGGTCCACGCCCGCCGGCCGCAGCGAGATCATCAGCAGACCCACCGCGAAGAACGACGTGAACACCACGCCGATCACCGCGTCCTCGCGCACCGGCGTCTTCAGTTTGATGAAGGCCATCGCGCCCGCCGCGAGCAAGCCCGTGGCGAAGGCGCCCGCCGCGAAGGGCAGTCCCAGCCAGTGGGCCAGCGCCACGCCCGGCACCACCGCGTGCGAAAGCGCGTCGCCGAGCAGCGACCAGCCCTTCAGCGTGACGAAGCCGGAAAGCAGCCCGCACACCGCGCCGATCACCGCGCTCACCCACATGGCCGTGACCATGTAGTCGTAGCGGAAGGGAATCAGCAGCGCGTCCATGGCTCAGGCCGCGGGCGGCTGCTCCTCCCGCGCCTTTTTCTCACGCTCGGAAACCAAGTCCTCGCGGCCGGCGCGCCGCCGGTATTCGAGGTGGCCGGAGCGACCCAGCACCAGCGGATGCTCGTCGTCGGTCAGCACCGTGAGGGCGCGGCCGTCGTGCGCGTCCACGGTGGAATGCTCGATCTCGAAGGCCCGCAGCGCGCCGCCGAACGCGCGGGTCAGGTTTTCCGGCGTGAACACCTCGTCGGTGGGCCCGAAGGCCAGCACGGTGCGGTTGATGAGCACCACCTGGTCGCAAAACTCGGGCACGGAGCCGAGGTTGTGCGTGGAAACGAGCACGAGGCGCCCTTCCTCCCGCAGCTCCCGCAGCAGCGCCACGATGGCCTCCTCGGTGCCCACGTCCACGCCGGTGAAGGGCTCGTCGAGCAGGATGATCCGGCCGCCCTGGGCCAGGGCGCGCGCCACGAACACGCGCTTCTTCTGCCCGCCGCTCAGCTCGCCGATCTGCCGCTCACGCAGCTCCCACATCCCCACGCGGCGCAGGCTTTCCTCGACGGCGGCGCGATCTCCGGCGCGCGGAATGCGCAGGAAGTTCATCTGGCCGTAGCGGCCCATCATCACCACGTCGGCCACGCTCACGGGGAAGCTCCAGTCCACCTCCTCGGCCTGCGGCACGTAGGCCATCCAGCCCTTCTTCTGCGCCTCGCGCACCGGCCGGCCGGCCACGCGCACGGTGCCCCGCGCGGGGGCGAGGAAACCCATCAGCGCCTTGAAGAGCGTGGACTTCCCCGAGCCGTTGACGCCCACGAGCGCGCAGATGGTGCCGCCCTCCAGCCGCAGCGAGGCGTCGCGCAGGGCCGTTTGCCCGCTCGGATACGTGACTGTCACGTTTTCCGCTTCAAGGGAGATCGGCTCGCTTTCAGTCATCGGGATGAATTAGCCACGGAGGCACGGAGACCACGGAGAGAAGCAAACTCATGGAGAAACTCTCCGTGACCTCCGTGCCTCCGTGGCAAAACCGGTGGCCTTACTTGGCATCGCCGCGGAAGGCGCCGACGATGGTGTCGGCGTTGTATTGCAGCAGGCGGAGGAAGGTGGGCGCGGGGCCTTTCTCGTCGGTGAGCGAGTCCACGTAGAGCACGCCGCCGAAACGCGCGCCGGTGGAAGAGGCCACTTGTTGCGCGGGCTTGGGGCTCACGGTGCTCTCGGCGAAAACCACCGGGATTTTGTTCTTCCGCACGAGGTCGATGACCTTTTGCACCTGCTGCGGCGTGCCCTGGGCATCGGCGTTGATGGGCCAGAGGTAGGCTTCCTTCATCCCGTAGTCGCGGCACAGGTAGGAAAACGCGCCCTCCGAGGACACCAGCCAGCGCTGCTCGGCCGGGATGCGCTCCAGCGTGGCGCGCACGGGAGCGTCGAGCGCGCGGATCTTTTCGGAATACGCGGCGGCGTTGGCGGCGTAGGCGGCGGCGTTGGGCGGGTCGAGCTTGGCGAGGGCGGCGCGGATGTTCTCCACGTAGCGCACGGCGTTGGCGGGCGACATCCAGGCGTGCGGGTTGGGCTTGCCGGAATAGGGGCCCTCGCCGATGCCCATCGGCTCGATGCCCTCGGTGAGCACGGCGCGCGGCACGTTCTGGAGCTTGGAGAAAAAGCGCTCGAACCAGACTTCCAGGTTCAGCCCATTCCACAGCACGAGGTCGGCTCGCTGAGCTTTCACGATGTCTTGCGGCGTGGGCTCGTAGCCGTGGATCTCGGCGCCGGGCTTGGTGAGCGAATCCACGTCGGCGAGGTCGCCGGCCACGTTGCGCGCCATGTCGGCGAGGATGGTGAAGGTGGTGAGCACCTTCTTCTTGGGCGCGGCCGAGGCGGCCCCGGCGAAGAGGAAAGCCAGCAGAAGAACGGCGGCGCGGCCGAGCCAGCGAGCGGAGCGGGAGATCATGGGCAGAGGAAGTTCAATAGCGGAAGGAGATGCCCGCGAAGGCGTTGAAATCGTCGGCCGAGCGGCTCAGCCCCACGCGCACGCCGGCGTCGAGCTGCGCGTTCTTGCCCAGGGCGTAGGTGAGGCCGGTGGAAAAGAGCGCGCGGTAGCCGCTGCCCGTGCGCTGCGGGGCGATGCCCACGTATTCGACGTAGCCGCGCAGCCCGCTGAAGAGCGGCCGCCCCAGCGAGGCCGTGTGGACAAACTCGAAGCCGTAGCGGCGGTTGGCCGCGTCGCGCACGAGGTCGCCCTCGGCCATGAGGCTCAGGCTGAAGCCGGCGGGCAATTCCACTCCGAAGGGCACGATCAGGCCGCCTTCCACCTTTCCGTTGCCGATGTCGCGCGCGGCGGTGGGCACCTTGAGGAAGGGCATGAGGCCGAGCGACGTCTTGCCGAAGCCCGGCTCGGGGCCGTCGTTGCCCCACAGGTTGAACTTCACGCGCAGGGTGGTGTCGCCGACGCCGTGTGAATTCGAGGAGCGCTCGCCGGGCTCGCTCTCGTGGCCGATCACGTAGGGGTCGAAGCCAATCTGGAAGTCCACGCGGTTTGTCACGCCCACCTTGAGCAGAAAGGGAAAGAGCGCCGTGCCCTCCGCCCGTCCGCCGCCGCGGCGGCGACTGCGGGAATAGTCCACGAAGCTCATCTCCAACTGGAAATGGCCGGCGTCCACGGTGATCGGGCTTTCCGTGGTGTCCGGCCGGTCCGTGGTCAGCTCGCGCAGGAGGGCCGTCGGCGTCGGGTGTAAAAGCGTGAACCCGCCCTTGTCCGGCGCGGGCGCCGCGCCGGCCCCGGCGGACGCGGCGAGGGCCAGGGCGGCAAGGGCGGATGGAAGGCGGCGCATCGAAAGATCAATCCCCAAAGAAATGTTGTAGTCAACTAACTTTCTCGTGAGCATCGAAACTTGTTTGCCACCTCGCCCCGGCGGCGGAAGGGTGGGCGGTGCCCCCCGC